>DATKZW010000001.1:0-5221 GCA_035527775.1 Sumerlaeia bacterium
CAACTGGCTCGGCGGCGAGTGGAACCGCCCGCAAGTGATGACGGTTTTCTCGGAGTCCGAGGAGTTTGCCAATCGGATTCAGGCGATGTACCCGGGGCGTGAAGGCAGTCCCGCTCGGAACTTCGTGACCTTCATGTACATTGGTCTCCTCGATCGCCTCGTGGACAAAGATGGCCTGGAGTACGCCGCCGGGCTCTTCGACGCGGCCTTTGCCTCAGGCGGCGTCGAGGCCGTCCGCGCGCAGGCCAAGCAGATGGCGCGCGAGGTGATCGTCTCCCCGGAGTTCCTGGGCAGACAGCCGACAACCGCTGACTACGTCGTGCGCTTCTACCGCTCGTTCCTGGGCCGTTTCCCGAACGACACGGAAATCGGCTACTGGACCGGCGAACTCGACTCGGGGCGCCAGACGACGGACGATCTGATCGAGCTCTTTGCGGACTCGGCGGAGTTCACGGCGAGGTTGCAGGCCTACTTTGGGTCGTAGGACGATTGGGAGAGGGGGCCGCGGCGCAGGACAAAAACCCGGCCGCGGCCCCGTCCCGAGGCCGCACATAGATGTCTGATCGCGTTCGGCGCCCGCGCGGGAGTCACGCCGTCCTCGTCAAGGAAGGCCATCCCGCCGCCCTCTCCGTTCCCGACCATTCTGAAGTCGCTAAGGGAGCCCTTCGGAGCCTAATCCGCGCCGCCGGCTTGACGGTGTCGGAATTCCTGGCTGCTACGCGGTGATTGTCTCCCGTCAAGAAAGCGCCGCCTTCAGGGAGCCCACGTACTTCGCGATCTCGTCGAGAAGATCCGGAGAATCTTTGCATCGGCCAATCAGACGAATCAACGCGCTTCCCACCACGACGACGTCGCAGATCGTCGAGAGCTCCGCCACGTCCTTGGGCGTCGAGATCCCGAAGCCGATCGCCACGGGCAGATCGCCCGCCGCTTCTCGGAGCGTCCGCATCTGCTCGCGCAGCTCGTCCGTCACTTTGAGAAGTCCCCCCGTCACCCCCTTCATCGAGATGAAGTAGAGGAATCCCGTGCTCCGTTCCGCGATCCGCCGCATGCGTTCCGGAGGCGTCGTCGGCGCCACGAGATAGACGAGCGAGAGTCCGGCGGTCCGGCACAAAGCCTCGAAATCGGCCGATTCCTCAATGGGGAGATCGGGGACGAGAAAGCCGTCGATCCCTATCCGACGGGCGCGCTCGACGAGGTCCTCCAGTCCATAGCGAAGAAACGGATTGTACGCGCCGAACAGCAAGATCGGAATATCGCAACGTTTGCGGAGGCGCTCGACCAGATCGAGGATCTTCGCAAGGGTGGTTCCGGCGGCCAGCGCGGCGGTCGATGAGGCCTGGATCGTCGGTCCGTCGGCGATGGGATCGGAGAACGGCACGCCCAGCTCCAGCACGTCGCACCCCGATGCGGCGACGGTCTCGATGATCTTCTCGGTCGTGTCGAGGTCGGGGAATCCCGCCGTAAGAAACAGGATGAGGCTCTTGCGGTTCTCGACCCGCGCCCGCGCGAAATGCTCTTCAATCCGGTTCATTTCTCTGGGTGGTTCCTTCCATCAGTCCACGGGGATCGCACGGAGGAGTGTGCAGCGGCGTCTATTCATAGCAGACGCGCATCCCGTTTTGAAGGGACATCTTGCCCCGGTCGGATCTCTCGTGACGGCTCCTCTTGCCGAGCGGGAGGGGGCGTCTCGGGTCTCCGGGAGAATCAAAGGCCCAGGAAGGCCGCTCATTGCCGGTCTTGCCGGGTCGCGGTGTAGGGGTCATTCCGCGCGGAAGAGCCAGAGGCCGGTGTCGCCGTGGCTGTAGCGCTTGCGCAGTCGCCACGGTCCGCAGCTTTCCGGCAAAGCGGTTTTTTTCCCCGTCTGAACGGCGCACAAACTGCCGCGCCATGGCATCTCGACCTCGCCCAAAACTTCCAACGTTTTCTCCGCCAGGCTTTCCTCATAGGGAGGATCGACGAAGATGACAACGGGAACCTGCGGATGGAAAAGGGCTAAGCGCAGCCAGCCGGGGAGGCGTTGCGTCACGCACTGGCTGCGGGCCTCGCAACACAGCCGGCGGATGTTGTCTCGCAGGCAGACGACGGCCGCGTGTGAGGAATCAACGAAAACGGCCCGGGAGGCGCCGCGGCTGAGCGCTTCGAGCCCCGCCGCGCCCGATCCGGCATACAGATCGTAGAACTCTCGGCCCGGGACCGCGGCCCCAAGCACGTCAAAGAGGCTTTCTCGCACACGGGCGGGCGTTGGGCGAGTGGCTCGTCCGGCGGGAGTCTTGAGTTTCTGCCCCTTCCATTCTCCCCCCGTAACGCGAATCATCGCCGGGCCCCTCTGGCCAAGGTCTGGTAGGATTCCGTGAGGAGTCGCTCCACCTTCGCCCAGTCGCCCGTCGTGTCGTGCACGTGGGCCGCCATTGCCCTCAGATAGCCGGCTCGCGCGATGTCGTCGTTCTCCTTGCCTAATAGCACGGCGTAGAGCCGGGCGATCGATCGGCCCACGTTCTCCACGCTCGAGCGCTCGGGAATGCGGCGATCCACCCACCAGGCCAATTCGGCGCGAGCCGCCGCTTTCGCGTCCCATGACCCCTTCGTCGCTCTTCGGATCGTCTCATAAGCCATTTCCAGGTCCGGCAAGACGCGCGTCTCATAATCGCCCCCGAGTCCGATGAACTTGAACGCCGCGGCGGCCAGGCGACCGGCGACGGCGACGGCGTCTGCCCGCGGCAAGCCGAAATCCTCATGGAGGAGCGCCACCAACTCCTGGCTGAGCCCGTTGAGGTCGCCGCCGTAGTAGGCTTGCCACATGCGCATTTCCCGGACCGCGACCTTCGCCGGATCGGCTTTGCCGAGCGTGCCGACCCGCCCCTCAGCCGCCCCGCGGCCCTCGGCCACGCCACGGTCGGAAGAGCGGCCAAACCATAGCGCCAATGCGACCGCCGCCGCGAGGACCGCGAGCGGCGCCAGGAACTTGGTTCGCACGACGTTTCCTCCCGCTTAGGATCCCATGCGCATGGCAACGTTCACCAGTTGTTCGATATTCTGAGCGATGTCTCGTCCGTTGAATATGGCCGTGCCGGCGACCAGGACGTTGGCCCCTGCCGCGACCGCGAGCCCTGCGGTTTTCCCGTTGATTCCGCCGTCGACTTGTATGAGCAGTTTCAGGCGCTCGCTCTCCCGCTTGCGGGCGAGCTGGCGGACTTTGTTCAGCGTATTGGGCAGCAGCGGCTGCCCGCCAAAGCCCGGCTCGACGGTCATGATCAGCACCAGGTCGGTCTTGTCGAGGGCCGGCTCAATGAGACGCAACGGCGTGTGCGGACGGATCGAAAGCCCCACCCGCACGCCCGCCTTTCGAACAGATGCCAGGGCTTTGGGCAGATTCTCGACCGCCTCGACATGAATCGTCACCAGATCGGCGCCCGCTTCGACGAAAGCGTCCAGATAGTCCAGGGGCTGCTCGATCATGAGATGGGTGTCGAGAAAGAGGCGCGGGGATAGGGCGCGCAACGCTCGGACCACCGGCGGGCCGAAAGTGATATTCGGCACGAAGCGCCCGTCCATCACGTCCAGATGCGCCCAGTGGCAGTGGGCTCGCATCATTTTGCGCAACGGATCGGCGAGATTGGCCAGATCCGCGGCCAGGACCGAGGGCGCCAGCGCGAGCACGCGATCCGGGTAAGAGGAAGCAAAGGCCTGCTTGGCCGAGGTAACGTAGCGACGCGCATCGTTCGCCGGGGGAAGGCCTTTTGCCATGACGCTATTTCCTCATGCCCATCGAACTGAGTTTATTGCTCGCCTCTTCGGCCTGGGGTGAGCCGGGCGCCAGTTCGACGACCGTCTTGTAGCACTGCCCGGCCGCCAGTTTCTTGTCCTGGGCAATGCAGACCTGGGCCAACTCCATGTAGCAATCCAGTTCAAGCGGCCTTTCGGGATTGAGATCGATCGCTTTCCTGAGCGAGCTTTCGGCCGCCCGAAGGGCCGTGTCCTTCCCCGTTCCCTTCGCGGGGACTCCCTTCAGGCGCAAGAGACGGCCCAGCCAGAAATGGTACTCGGGATTGCCGGAATCCGCCTCGATCGCCTTGTGGAAGCGCTCGATGGCCTCTTCCCCAGCCTTCGGCCGTTCCCTGGCTCTGAAAGATTGCCTGCCGAGTTCGGCGTAGCACTTGCCCAGGTCTTTCAGAATCGGCTCTCGCTCGGGCGGATCGAGCTGGAGCGCCTCGTTCAGCGTCTCGATCGCTTCGGAGAACCTCATCTCGCCGATCTGGCCCGCCGCGGCGGCGAGCAGTTCGGCGCGCTTCTGCGCGAGGGGATCGACTTCGATGAGGGGCGTGGGCTCCGACGACGGAGAGAGGCCTTCTTCAGCCGCCCCCAGCCGGCGCCAATTCAAGGCGCGAGGACGGTAGCCGGCGAGGTAGGCAACGAGGGTCCCCAGGCAGGCCATTAGCAAGAACACGGCCACTGTGGCGGCCATCAGACGGAGAGAGCGCCTGCGCCGCGCCACGGCAATCGCCGGCTGCATGCGCCCGCTCCTTCCTCCTCCCGAAGGGGCGCCAACGCGCCCCGAGGAGGGGGCCTCTTCGAGCGTATACTTGAGCATTTCACGGATGTCGCTGCGAAGGGGCGCCGCGGTGGCGGCCTCTTTCAAACACACTTTGGCTTGCTCGTAGTCCTCGCGTTCGAGGCACTCCAGGGCTTTTTCCACCAGTTCGTCCGCGTCTTTCATGCTCGTCATCATGCGAGGGCGCGAGATGAAAGGCAACGAAAATCGGCGGCGCCTTCCGGTCCTCAGGATCTGAGCGCGGCCTCATTCCGCGCCATGTCCCGCGGGGCGATGACGCCTTTCGGCGTAATCAGTCCGGTGACGAGATCCGCCGGCGTGACGTCGAAGGCCGGGTTTCGGGCTTTGCTTGCCGCGGGCGCGATGCGGATCGTTCGGATCGCGCCCTCTTCGCCAAGGCCGAACATCGAGAGGACCTCGCTTGGGTCGCGTTCCTCGATGGGGATGTCGGCGCCCGTGGGACAGTCGAAGTCAATGGTCGTCGTCGGGGCGGCAACGTAAAAGGGGATTCCGTGGCGGTGGGCAAGGACGGCTTTCTCGTAGGTGCCGATCTTGTTCGCGACGTCGCCGTTGCGGGCCACGCGGTCGGTCCCCACGATGACGAGGTCGACCTCGCCCGCGGCCATGAAATAGCCGGCGGCGTTGTCGGCGATGATGACGTGCGGAATG
>DATKZW010000002.1:0-3321 GCA_035527775.1 Sumerlaeia bacterium
TACCGCTACGGCGCCCCGCCCAATTACTTCCTTCGCGACATCAACAATCCCACCGGCCATTGCGGATCGGTTGCGTTCGAACTGCACTTGGCTCTGCGCCACCTCGGCTACTCGGCCGACCTGGTAAGCGTCAGCGCCAAAGGTTCCGCTCACATATTCAACCAAATCCACCTCGGCGACGGCCGCAGTTACATCCTCGACTCCACCGTGGGATACGTTTATGACTTCGAAGCGCACGACCTCATGAAAAAGGCCGTTCCCGACCCGATCGTGCTGCCCCAGGTCCGCAAACTCGACTTCCTGAATCTCCAAACGATGTTCAAAGACCCTGATCCCAAAACCCATCAAATCTCCATTTTCGACGAGTATATCCCCGGCATTTATCCGCCCCAACCGGTTCGGCGCAAATAGCCGCGTCGCGCGGGCGGCGCAACCCGGGCGAAAGCGTCCGGCTGAATCGGAGGCTTTGAATGTGGCGAAGTAGTACTGGTGGGGAAAACGGAAAACGTGAGAATAACGTGACACGCTCACAGGCACGGTGAGCGAAGAATGAGCGAAAGCAGGATCGATCGGGAAGGGCGTAAGTCTCGGGAAAGGAATGGCGGAGAGGGTGGGATTCGAACCCACGGAACCCTTACGGGCTCACGCGCTTTCGAGGCGCGCTCCTTCGACCGCTCGGACACCTCTCCGATCCCTCGCCTTCCGCACCCGGCACACTGGCGCCGAAGACCGCAAGCCACCATGCATATAGTACGGCCTTTTCTCTCTGTCAACCGTGAAGGAAACCTCAAGAGCGGCGCGCAACACCTCCTCTCGCGCACACCGGCGTCGCTGACGGAACCAGCCCACGCCGTCGGTCTTTCGGACAGCGGACCGCGCCCGCCGTTCTTACTTCGGCGCGACCCGAATCTTCTCGCCATCGACCATGACTGAATCGGGCTTGGACACAATGACGTCATCCTCTGACAGGCCGCCGGCGACCTCGAGCTCGAGGTCCGCTCGAAGCCCAATCTCCACGGTCTGTTTCCGCAACCGGTTCCTTTCGACTTTGAACACGTAAAAGGACCGGTCGGGAGCCTGCAGAACGCTGAAGCGCGGAACGATGAGCGCGTCCGGTTTGCGGCCCGTGACAAACCTGGCTTGGACCCGGTAGCCGACGCCCAGGCCCTCCGGCTTTCCTTCGAGAGAAACGATCACGTTTACGCGCTGCTGCTCCACGCCAAGGGACGAGAGCTTCGTGAAGCCCGCCGGCTCGATCCGTTTCACGTTGCCCCAAATCGAGTCGATCCCGGAGGCCGCTTCCAGAAGGACTTCCGAGTCGACCGCGAGCCGCATCGCGTCCTGCGTCAAGACATCGGCGACGACCTCCAACTGGTCCAAGTCGCCGATCAGCATCAACGGATGGCCGGCCGGCAGGGCCGAATCCCCCTGCTCGTAGCGCTCCAAGACCACGCCGTCGATCGGCGAGCGCACTTCGGCCAACTCCAGTTGGCGCTCGGCCCGAGCGAGGCGGGCCCGCGCCTGCGCCAATTGATGCACGTGCACCTCGGTCTGGAGCGTCTTGCGCCCCAGCCACTGCTCGATGTATTTCGGCCCCAGACGGATTGCCACGATCAGGAAGTTCATCGCCGAGCGGTAGAACTCCTGTTTGCGCAGCTCGATCACGGCCGTTTCCGCCGCCAGAACCGCGTCATCAAGGTCCCGTTCAGACACGGTGCGGCTCTTGGCCAAACGCTCCATGCGTTCGCGTTCCTTCTGCTCTCTTTCCGCGCGCGCCTTCTCGGCCTCCACCTGAGAATCGGACGCTTTCAGCGCTTCCATCGCCGCGTCGATCGACGCCTGCGCCTCGACTTTCGCCGTCTCCTCGAGCCGGTTGTCCTGCTGCACGCGGATCGTCGCCTCGAGCTCCGCCACCGCCGCGCGCGCTTCCTTCACCTCCTCCTCAAAGGGCAGGCGGTCTATCGCCGCCAGGACGTCTCCCGTCTTCACCGGATCGCCGGGCTCCAGTTCAATCCGTCCGATCCGGGCGTTGACGGGCATCGTGACGGGGTACGTCTTCTCGAGCCGCGTGCGCGCGGGTTCCGAGAAGGACTCGATGATCTCCCCGCGCCGGGGCTTCACGGCTTCCTGACGGGGGCACCCCGCGAGGATCAAGGCGCCCGCGCCGACGGCGACCAGCATCCAGGAGGCGAATCGTCTCTTCACGTTCGGGGCAATGGGACGCGTCATGTTCTACTCCCTCACCTTCAAGGCTTCCAGCCAGTCGAGTCTGCGAATCATCCAGAGAATGATCACCTGGGCGACGACGATGAAGCCCGCCATGACGGCCGCCGATTGCAGCAACCGGGACGGATAGATGATCGCGGGGAAACGGTACATCTCCGTGTCGTAGGGTATCAATACGAGGTGGGTCAGTCCGATCCCGGCGAGGAGCCCCACGCCGATGCCAAAGCCGTTGAGAAGGAGACTTTCCCCCGAGAAGACCCCCGCCACCTCTCTCGTCGAATAGCCCAACACGCGGAGGGTCCCAACCTCGCGCTGGCGCTCGCTCAGCGAGACCAGAGCCGCATTGAACACACTCCCGAACGCAATCAGCCCTGACAGGAAAACCATAACCCAGATCATTGCGCCCATGGTCTTGCCGAAGGTCTCATCCAACTGGGTCAAGGAGCGGGCTCGCTCGCCGATCCCCACCACCGTCGGTCGTTTCTTGAATTCCTCGAACAGCGCCGCGCGGTCCGCTCCCGGCGACCTGCTCGCGAGGATGACGTTCGCCGGTTCTTCCTCCCCCAGCAGACGGCCGAGGTAGCCGATCTCCGCGTAGGCGCCAAGTCCCAGAAAAGTCTCCACGATCGCGGCCACTGGCGCCACGACCTCCTGCCGGCGCGCGATGAGAGGCCGCAGCCGCACCGAATCGCCCACGGCCACGCGCAGAATCTCCGCCAGCTTCCGCGTCAGCACCAGACCGTCGTCCGGTATCACGATCGGCCGTCCCAGAGCGTCAAGGGGAGTATTGAGGCGATTGTGCCTGACGAGTCCGGTGATCGCCGTCCGCTTCTTGCGCGGTCCGTTCACGAAGTCGCAGGCGACGACCAATTGCGGCTCGACGTCCGCCACGCCGGACAGAGCGCCGATCTCCGACTCCGCCTTCCGGCCTTGGGGGTCGCGGATCGACACGGAAATGTCTTCGTGCGATATTTTCTCGAATTGGAACCGCATCAGGTAGTCGAGCGAATCGACCATGGAAAGCGACATCACGACCAGCGCCGTCGAGACCAAACTGGCCAAAATGCTCACGCCGCTGCGGAAGGGATTGCGAAA
>DATKZW010000003.1:0-11664 GCA_035527775.1 Sumerlaeia bacterium
CGCCTGCGTCATGCCGGACCAGGGGGCGGAGGTCGCCGCGTCGCAGTATTCGGGCGACGACGGCGTGTAATCGCCCGACCCGAACCACCCGCGCGAATAGGCCGCGAGCCGCTCCGCCGAGTCATACGCGTACCGCTGCGAATCCAGCGGATCGTGGAGCGACCGCTGGTAGAGCTTGTTCCCGCCGGGATCGTAGCCGTACTCGAAGCCGATCACAACCGGACTCCCCTGCTCCTTCGTGTCGAGGTGCGCCCAGCGCGTCGGCAATCCGGCGTTATCATAGCGCGTCGCGCTGCCGTCGCGCAAGTCGAGATTGACGCCGTTGCGCATCTTGCGCCTCAACGTCCGCCCGCCGATGTAGTCGTATTCCGCGATCGGATCGCCGCCGACGCCGTTGTCCGAGATCGTATCGAGCGCGCCGTCGCGTTCGCGACGTTCGAGTCCGTGAGGCCCGAAGCACAAACGGTCATTTCCGCGCTTCGGACGGATCCAACAGAAGAAGGGGGGTCGTGGAGATCCACACCCTCAACGAGGGAGAAGATGTCTTGTCAACGAGCACGGCGCTCGTGAATGAGCTCGGCGTCTTGTGAGACGGCCGCTCAACAGGTAGGGAACTGGGAATGTAGTAGATGGGATCGAGGTTCTCTGTTTCGGCTCTAAACGCCGCGTGGAAGTTGATGTCACAAGGGTAATAAGGGGAATGATTTTCAGATCGCTCGGCAGTCGTGTGCGGAACGCGATCCAGGATCTCGGAAAACTCTTTGGCTTGGATCTCTGCCTCATAGCAAGCTCGCGGCTCACCCTGGAGAGCACCCTCGTCAAACCAGGCGCGATGCAGATCCAACGAGGACGGCAATCCGCCAAACAGCCGCGCCAAGAGATAGTAGTCGGCCTTCCGAACATAGCGTCTTGGGGTCATCTCTATCCAAAGGGCAACATAGAACACTATGAAGGCTGCCCCCAGGAGAACGAGGACCCACAGGATCACGGAAATGACTCCGCCCGACACAGTCCGGCGCCTCCCTCGGGCCGGATCGCCCGGCCAGGCGCTACTTGATAAGCTCTTTCTCAACATGGTGAATGCTTGAGCCTCCCCCCGTCAGCTGGACAGGGTTTCGGCTTTCTTACGGTGGATTCAATAACCACCTGTTTAGCACATCCTGACAGAAAGGAACGGAACCGGAACCAGCGGGAGGGCCGTTCCTCCCTGTCTTTCTCCTTGGCAAGCTCAACCTACCGCCAAGGACCGCGCGACGCAAGAGAATTCCTGGACCCGTCGTGCGCTTGTTCCGAAGCGCCCCTCTTCGGGGACCCGACAGTTGAGAGACTCGTGAAGTTGCTCCCGGTTGTAGAACCCGAAGCCGGTTCCTAGGCTCCGGGCGGCGGACCGGCCATCTTCATAATCCTTCAGGCACACCTCCTCGTATCCTTCACCCCTGGCCAGGGCAAAGGGGCGGCGGCCGAAAACGATTCGCCGTTTCCGCGGCAAACACCGCCTTTGCCTGACGTTCGCCACCTCTCTTCCGCGCGAAGGTGCGCGCAATCTCCTCCCGGGGAGTCTTCCCCCGGCAGGTCTTTGCCGCGGGGCATGAAAAAAATCGCCCCGATATCGAATCGGGACGACGGCTATCCACCCACAAAACGAGCAAAAGATCGGCGCTCTCTTCCATGCGCCCCTTCAGCAGACGATGAACATGTCCTCCGGGAGCGCCTCCAACGTCTCGCGGTCCGCCTTGCCGTAGCGCTCGAAGTAGAACTGAGTGATCCCCAGAGAATCGGGGGCTCCGCCCTGACGCTCCTGGCGGAAAGACACGAAATACGGCACAGATGACACGCCCGTCTCTACAGCGGCTCGTTGGGCCGCCCACCCGGTCATGAGCGAACGCATCGCGCCGAAAACCTCATGCCCCTTCTCTGATGGAACGTCTTTCTTGCTCATGACTCGCCCTCGGCGAAACGCTCCCGGAGGCCGGCGAATCCCGGCCCCCCTCTCCCACTAGAAAGTGTTATCGGCCAACGTGCCCGTCCTCTTGAGGCGTTTCTTCTCGCCCCTGACCCTCGAATATGGGACGGGGACCGCTTACGGCACAGCGTTCAGAGCGGACACGGCCGAAACGACCCCTTCACGCTCCCCATCGTAGGAATAGCCGGACGTGGGGCTGGCTAGGGGAGCCGTGCCTGCGCGGTCCGCGGTCGCCTCGAGGGACGTCCGGATCTCATCCGAAGTCAGACTCGGGTTCTTCTGGAGCATCAGGGCCGCGACGCCCGCCACATGGGGGGCTGCCATGCTCGTTCCCAACATACGGGTCGTGCCGCCCCCCAGTTTGGTGGAGAGGATGCCGACTGACTTGATGATGTTGGCTCGTGTGATGTCCTCCTGATCTTCACCCGGCGCCGAAACGACCACCTCCGCGCCGTCGGTCGTGAAATAGGAAGCCGTGTCCGCCTCGATGACGCCCGGGTATGTCCGCGACTTGTTTGTTCCATCCTGCGCCGTTGTGCTGGCGATGGCCATCGCCTCCGGGTACGCAGCCGGTATGCACTGAGTCACTTCCACCGCCGCATCATTGCCCGCGGCGACGACGACCGCGACGCCGGCGGCCACGAGGTTCTGGACGGCTTGATGCAGAGCGGGATTGTCGTCCACGCTCCCCGGCCGTCCCAGACTCATGTTCACCACGCGGATCGCCGCCGAGCCGTCAACTGGCGAAAGATTCGCAGACACCCAGTTGAGGCCGGCAAGGACGGTCGAATCCGTTCCCTTGCCGGAAGCGTCCAGGACCTTCACGGCGTAGAGCGCGGCGCCCGGCGCCACGCCCACAACGTCTTGCTCATTGTCGCGCGCCGCGATGATCCCCCCGACGTGGGTCCCGTGTCCGTCATCGTCCTGAGCAGAGCCGCCAAAAGCGGAGAACCCGCCTTCTATGGGAACCAGGTCTCCATGATTGAAATCCAGCCCCGTATCTACGACGGCGACCCCGATCCCGCTTCCGTCGAAGGTCAGGCCCGTGGCGCCGATCCTCGCCACACCCGAGGGAACGACTTCGGTCGGGTTCTTGTTGGGCTTGCCCGGTATGCCGCCCTTCGCGATGGCAGCCACGACACGGTCGGGGACGACCGACACAACGGCGCCGTCCCGTTGCAGGGCCCGCAGGCGCCCAGGCGGCACGCGCCCCGCAAATCCGTTCACCACACTCGTGTAAACGAATTCCGGCGCCAGCCCATGCTTGGCGATGATTCCAGCCGGCGCCGTTCCGGGCCGGAGCTGGACGATGTACCGTCCGGCGATTACGTCGCCCGGCGCTTGGGCATGAGCCGCGAGACCCCCGCACAGCAGGACTCCACTCAGCGCCAAGAAAGCCGTGATACGTCTCTTGTTCATGATAATCCCCTCCTTGCCCCAACTCCGGCTCAGTCAGCGGGATCTGACGATGGAGTGGCGCATTTCAGCAATTCTCCGGGTGAGTTGCGAAGGAACCTTCCCACGCTGGCCGTGAAGCCGCCTCCTTGCCTTTGGGCTCTTACATATCTACTACACTACCCGAGCCGAGCGCAATCTTTTTTCCCTTTTCTCTCGCGCCGCCCTGCGGACCGGGATGCATGCTCTCCCGCCTCAAGCCCTTCTGGCCGGGATGCCGCATTCGGCCACCCGTCCGGCGGGCGGGCCTCCTCCGCCTTCCGCCCCCTCGGTTCCTCGGGGTCTCCGCCTGCGTCGGTTTCGGGCGCGCCCCTGATCGGCCCGATGTGCGTGGAAGCCGCCTCTTTCCGCCGTGGACCCCAACTTGTCCTTGAAAACGCGCTCCGGAATCCCATGATGGGACAGCAGGTCGCAGCGTGGCAGCAAGGAGGAAACGGGTCCTGTCTGGTTCTCGGAATGGTCGCCTCGACACATGCCTGGCCCGCGCGCGGGGCGTTGCGATTCTGCTTGCCTTGGCCGGCGCGCCGCTGATCTTCGCCCCGTTCGCCTACGAGCAGTTTGTGTTGCCCAAGATGGTCTGGGTCTGTGCGCTCGCCATCTTTCTGACGGTGCTTGCCGCCCTGCGAGCGTTGGCGGGGACGCGTGTCCACCTGGCTCTCCATGGCATCAACCTCCTCGTTCTCCTTTTCTTTCTCTGGCATCTCATGCTCATCCCTCTTGCCTCGAGCCGCTCTCTGGCATGGGACCGCGTCGGGTGGCTGTTCGTTGTTCTCATTGTTTCCTGGGGGTGGCAGGAGTGGGCGACGGGCCGCCGTCGGCGGATTCTCTGGGCGGTTTGGTGTTTGGCGGCGGCCGTTGCGCTTGCCGCCGGCTGGGCGCTCTACCAGGATCTGCTCTCTAAGTGGGGGCCTCTGATTCCGGGCTGGCTCCAGCCGAGAAACGCGCCTGTGAACCGCTTGGGCGACTGGCGCGGGTGGATTTCGTCAGGTTTTGGGAACACTGACCACATAGCGGCTTTTCTCGCCACCCTCTACCTTCCCCTCGTGCTTCTGTACCTGCACCAAAAGGGGCGAATCGGCGCCACTGTTCTCCTGGCCGCCCTATGGGCTTCGGCGGCAGCGTTGATTGTCTGCTGGTCCGTCGGGGCGAACGCGTCCCTCATCTTGGCCGCCTTCGTCCTCCTTGTCGGCATGGGTCATCGCCGTCGTCGCCTCCTTTGGCGGCCCGGCTTTCGGCGCCGGCTGCTTGCCTGGCTCGGCGGCTGCGTTCTCCTCGTCCTTTGGCTTGTCGCGAACACCCCTCTGAATCCCCACCGACCGGGGATTTTCCAGGAAGCCTTTGCGTCGGAGCGCTGGATTGAGGGCGGGCCGACACGGGGCATCATCTGGCTAAACGCTCTGGAGATGATCCGCAGGCGTCAGATTTTTGGCGTCGGGCCGGGGTGCTTCAGTTACGTCTATCCGAGCATCCAGTCGGCGTTTGTCCCCCAGGAGGAATCGTGGTTGCGCTATCAGGGGCTTTACACGAACGCGGCCCACAACTCCATTCTGCAGACGTGGGCCGAGCTCGGGCCCCTGGGGGCGTTTCTCTTGGCGGCAATCTGTGTGGCTGCCTTCCGGGCTCTGGCCCGAGCGACCCGTCAAGGATCTCCTCTTGACGGATGGATTGCCTGGGGAGGGATTGCCGCACTGACGACCTTGTGCGCAACCTCGATGATGACCTTCCCGCTCCAGCTGCCGGTTTCCACTCTCCTTTTCTTTGCCCTTCTCCCCCTGGGGCGCATGCTGGCTGGCCGGGCTGGGGAGCGCGGCGGCGTTCCCGGCGCAGCCGCGCCCTCCCTCATTTCCCAGGGACGCTGGGGGGAATGGGCCCTCTTCCTGGAGGACATGAGACGGCCCACCGCCTTCTCGGTCGCCTGCAATCTGTCGCGGGGGCCGAGAATCGTCCTCGGCGCCGCCGTCGTCTGCGCTTGCGCCTTATGGATGATCCACGCGGTCCGGCCCCTCGTCTCCGACGCAGTCTACCGCCAGGCGCGGGACGCGCGCGCGCAGGGCGATCTGCGAATCGCTTCCGCGCGGCGCGCATCGCCGCAGATTTCCGATGCCGCCGCTCCGGGCACAGGACTCGACGCGGAGTCTCACTACGCTCGCGCCGACCGCCTGTTTCGCCGCGCCCTGACCATTTATCCCAATCACACCGACTGCCGCAGCGCCTACAGCGACTTCCTTTTGGCCCGCGGCCGTTATGAGGAGTGCGTGAAACAACTGGCCGTTGTCTTCGAGCGGCTCGATTCCTCGGAGCTCTATCTGCGCCGGGGCCGCGCCCTGGAGGGTCTTGGCCGGGAGTACGAAGCGCGCCGCGATTTCGCAACGTATCGAAGACGGCGACCCATCCTGGATTTGCCACAGCAAGGAGAGGTAGAATAGAGCGGCGCGGGCCGGGGTCTTGGAAGACCCCTGTCTGTTGCGCCTGGTTCAGGAGGAGCCTTCATGGTGGAACATCATCTCCCGACTGCCTCGGTCACGGTTGGCTCGACGCCTTTCGGCGGCGGGCGCCCGTTGGCCCTGATCGCCGGCTTGTGTGTGATCGAGAACCTGAGACACACGGTCGAAACGGCGCGATCTCTTCGCGCCATAGCCGACGAAACCGGTTTCCCTCTCGTTTTCAAAGCGTCTTATGACAAGGCGAACCGAACAAGCGTGGACGCCTACCGGGGTCCCGGCCTGGAAGCGGGCCTTGAAATCCTGCGGGCGGTCCGCGATGAGACGGGACTGGCGATTCTGACCGACGTCCACCGCGAGAGCGACGTCGAAGCGGTTGCAGCCGTGGCCGATTGCCTGCAAGTGCCCGCCTTGCTGTGCCGGCAGACCGATTTTGTCCAGGCGGTGGCGCGGGCGGGCAAGCCGGTGAACGTCAAGAAGGGCCAGTTCATGGCGCCCGACGATATGCGCCGCGTCGTGGAGAAGATCATGGCCGCAGGCAACGAGCAGATCCTGCTCACCGAGCGCGGGACGTCGTTCGGTTACCACAATCTGGTGGTGGACATGCGCTCGCTCGTCATCCTGCGTGAGACCGGCTTCCCCGTGGTTTTCGACGCCACGCACTCCGTGCAATTGCCCGCCGGCGCGGGGAGCGCCTCCGGCGGCGACCGGCGTTTCGCCCCCCCGTTGGCGCGCGCCGCGGCGGCGATCGGTGTGGATGGGCTCTTCCTGGAGACGCATCCTTGCCCCGATGAGGCGTTGTGCGACGGGCCGAATTCGCTGGCCCTCGATTCGCTGCCCCGGCTGTTGAGGGAGGTGAAGCGAATCGCTCAAGCGCTGGACGGCGAGAATCAGGGGGCCCCAAGGCATTCTTGACAGAGGCGACTCCGCCCCCTATAGTCGTGTGGGGTGGACCGTTGGATGGGACAAGGGATCGCGGACGTTGAGGTGATCGCCCATGCGTGACCGGCCATACGTTCTGATAGTGGCGGCCAGCAAGGAAAAGGCTGAGGGCATCGCTCGCGCCTTGGGCGCCTACAGGCTGAAGGCGACGCCCGCGTCGAGCGTGGAGGATGCCGTTCTGCGACTCAAGGAGCGGGCTTTCGACATGGTCATCGCCGAGTCGCAATTGGACAAGAACGTGTCGGGCGCGACGTTTCTCGCGCGTACGCGCAAGCGTCTTCCTTTAATGCAACGCGTTCTGATCGAAACGTCGCCGCTGCAGATCAGCGTGCACTCCCTTGTGAATGAAGTCGCGCCAAACGCGATCTTCAGCGGCTCAGTCGACGCGGGGAAAGTCTGGGAGATGCTCGGGGGAGACGCGCGAGGCGAGGGATCCCGCCAGCGAGCGAGCTCGTCCAAACGTGCGACGGCGGAGCTCCCCTACGACGAGCGAAGCGAGTTGGGGAAGCTGGAGTTCATCACCGAGACCTCCGTGGCTTTCAACGGCATGATGGAGGATCCGAACCTAGTGCTTCCCGTCTTGCCCGAGATCGCCATCAAAGTCCGGCAGTTGATGACGAACGAGAAGAACACGTTTGAGACCGTGGCGTACCTCGTGGAGAAAGAGCAGGGGATGGCGGCGCGGATCCTGCAAGTCGCCAATTCTCCGATTTACGCCGGCCTCGAGCGCATCCGCAGCCTCCAGCAGGCGGTTGGGCGCCTCGGCTTGCGCGAAACGCGCAACATTCTCCAAGCCGTCGTCGCGCAGAACCTGTTCCGAACCGAGGTCAAGAGCCTCAGGGAGATGATGAAGGGACTGTGGCTCCACAGCCTCTGCACGGCTTACGGCAATGAGATCATCGCGCAGAGGTTGGGGGTCCCGGACAGCTCAGACTACTTCATGATGGGGCTGCTCCACGATATTGGCAAACTCCTCATTCTCCATCTCACCGTGGTGGGACAACGAGAAGGGAGATGGACCGAGCGCCAGATCACCGAGGACGCCGTGCGCAAGCTCATGGCCATGCGCCATCACGACCTCGGGACCCGACTGCTGGAGAAATGGACTTACCCGGTCAGCTTCCAAGAAGTCGTTCTGCTCCACAACGACGACGCGCACGTCGATCGGCGCTCCGAGCCCGTTGTGGTGACTTACTTCTCAAATCTCCTGACTCGCAAGTCGGGATTCAGCCTCGTGCCTCATGAAGAGGACCTCCTGACGAAGGAAAGTCTAGCCGATGCGCTTAACATGAGCCCTGAGGCGCGCGCCGACATTGAGGAGATACTTGAGAAGACGACGCGAAGCATCAAAGAGAGCTGCTTCGCCGAGTAAGGTCGCATCAGATCGTTTTCACTCCAAGCCGTCCAACACCTCCCGCGCGATTTCCACCCACCGTCGCACCCGCGTTGGATCGCCTTGGACGGTCTCGACGTCTTTCAGCGTGATGTCGACGTGACAATCGCGGCACGCTTGCAGGTCCTTCCGCAGGATTCTCCGAACCCGATCCGGATCGAACCCCCAGCCCACCATGTCCGACGGGCTCGGCCGGTAGCTGACCACGTAGTCGCGGCCGATCCGCTCGGCGCACTTGGCGACGTCGGCGGCCGGGGCGACGGCGATCCGGCGCAAGTTCGGGATCTTCCGCAGAACGTCGATCTTCAATGTCAGGTCCTCGCAACATCCGTAAGCGCTCAGGCCGAACCTCTCGATGATGGGGATCTGGTACTGAAGCATGAACTCGTCGAACATGTCCGGGCCCACAAGAGTCAGCTCTTGCGAAGCGCAGAAGTGCCAGAGCTGGTCGCGCGCCACGCCGGGGCCGTTCGGGGCCGGGTCCTCGAGTTCCTCCGCGTAGGGCATTGCCTGGTTCTCGTGGGCGGACAGAGTCCAGTCTCCCGCTTGTTCGGCTTCCTCATGCGTGCGCAGAATGCCGTCGCGCATGAAGGCGAGGAGTTCGTGGAGCCAGTCGGGCCTTTCCACCATGTCCATCATCACCGTGTCCAAGCCGCGCAACTGGGCGAGCAGGGTCGAGATGTCGCCGTTCCACGTGCGGTACGCGGGCGCCCGGTCGACGTTGATCGTTATGATGTCTCCTATCGCATCGCGGAGTTTGCGGACGTTGCGCTGGGTCTCCTCCTCGTCGATGACGTGATGGGGCTCGATCATGCGTCGCGCGTCTTCCGGATCGCGAATGGGCGGGTCCATGCGCCTGGCGCCGCGCGGGTCGTCGCTGTGAATCCATCGGACGGGCAAGCCCCACACTCCTTCCGGGGGCGTCAGGCACGCCGCGCGAACCGTCACCCACGGCTCGAAGATCGAGTCATCGCCGAGCGCGTCCCAGAAGAGGGCGTGGCGGAAATGGTTCTCGCAGCCTCGGAAGAAGGGGTCTTCGCACAAACAGTGGGATTCCGGCATTTCGCTCCAGGCGAAGGCGCGCGTGTAGATGAGGGGCCGCGTGGGTTCGAGGCTATTGTGGCGGCGCCAAAGGTCGCGCCGTTCGTCCTGGACGTCTGTGTTGCAGATTTCCATGTACCTCGCGGCAAGATCGCGAAGAATTCGCACATCATCATGGCTCATGGCCGACCCTCTCCGTCAGGAAGCCGTTTCCCGTACACCCGATGCCGTCACTGCAAGGCCTCGGTGAGCGAAACGCATTCCGTGGTGAAATCCGCGCCGGGCCAAGCGTCGTCTTCAGAACCCGCTCAACCCCCGCGAGGTCGCGGAACGCGCCGCGGTCCGGCCTTGCCGGGGGGCGACGCGCGGCGTCCGAGCAGGCGCGTCCCGTTCTCAAAGAAGATCCCTTTCACAAAAGACTCACCGAGCCCCAGGTGATTCACCGCCTTCCTGATTGCGCGCAGACCTTCGTATAGGAACGAGGTGAAGGTCAGGCGGCCGTGGTCGTCGCTGATGGAAAGACGCCAGGGGACGGGTGTCACGTACGTGTACTGGTCGTTGATCTCGACGGATTTCCCAGGCGCCAGGCCGATCGGCGCGTCGCTCCCGTAAAGGACTCGGTCCGGACCGACCGTCCGAAAGAGATGCGCGAGCACCTCCCAGTGGTTGAGCATGGCAACGTCGTAGTACAGGTTGGGCAAGTCCCTCAAACCATCGAGACGCCCCACGACGTTCTTCAGAAAATAGGCGCGGCCGACGTGAGCGAGAACGATGCGCGCTCGCCGGTAGCGTCGGCACAGATCGACGAGCTGCCTCTGATTCAGAGGATCGGCGAGCCGCTGCTTGCGCGGGAGGTGAACCGTGACGAGGAGAGCGAGGTCGTCGGCGATCTCCATGATCCAGTCGGGAAGCATGTCGCGCAGTTCGACGTCTTCGGTCTTCTTCTCTCTGACATAGTCGGGGTAGGGTTTCAGACCGACGAAGCCGCGCTCCTCGATGTCGCGCCTGACGGCTTGGGCGTCGCCCTCCGCGGGATCAAAGAGACGAAAAGGAAAGAAGCGAACGCCGTCGCACGCGTCGGCGAGGCGCCGGTTGTTTCGCTCGCGGTCGTAGCGTGGATCGGGAAGCCCGAAGCAGACCGCCGAGGTCCGACGGCCCGGATAGACTTCCCCCAAGTCTTGTTTCAGGCCCTCGACGTCGTATTTCGTGATATCGTGGCCGGCGCAGCTGAAGGAACCGCCGTCGGGGATCACGCCCTCGTTCCACACGTGAACGTGGAAGTCCAGAACCCTGTCCGGCACGAAATCGTCGAACTCCTCGTCCCAGATCTTGCGGTTTCGTTCGTGTTTGGTGGTTTCGCGCCACATGGGGTCAGGCCCTCTCAGAGCGCCTCTCAGAATGGAAGCGCGCCCCTGTCGCCAGTCTTTCGGGGCAAGCTGGCTTGCGCTTCGGAGCGCGCAATCCGCGCGCCGCTCTCGGGCCCGACCGCCTTCAGTCGGCCCTTGGAGCGGATCGCGAGTGCTCGAGGAAGGGGGAATGCCCGACGACCTGAGCGCACCTTCACCCTCTCATTCTGCGGAGAAGCTGAATCGTGAAGCACGCCGGCGGTCGTCTTCTGGCTCCCGGATCGTCCTACTCCCCGCGTCCTTCCCATCGCACTCGGGGCGACAGTGGACATGCAAGTGCGGGTTTCGTGCCCGCGGGGTTCCCGGTCAAACCTGGGAACCTCGGGGCGCTCCCTCTCCCGAGAATCGAGGCGCCCGGCCCTACGCAAGAGCTTCTCGCGGCCAAGAGAGCTTCTTGCGGCCAAGGCCTCACTTTGGGGAGCGAGCTCCCGGTCACAGCGGCGCATCCGCGAGGGACTCTCACCCTCTTCCGGCCGCGGTCGGATGGTTTATCCCTCAGCCGCCCTTTCCGGGGCGGCCTTCCCGACCGCGGCGCCCCGCCGACATGGCCCATCGCCCGCGACGTTACGCCGGGCCCCCCAGGGGGTCAAGCCCAAATTCGCAGCCCCATGGGACAGCTCAGGTACATGTTGACCCACCCCCGGTTCGGGGGCGGCGGTGTTTGGGGCTGCGGGGGCTGAGCCAACTGCGCGCCCGCAAAGGACTACGAAAAAAGCGCACGGGCGCATCTCGCTTCCGCTCCTTTCGCCAAGTTCCAGCCCGTCAAGATCAGGCCGCCGCTGGGCTTGCCCCAGCGGAGCCATGACTGGCGGCTTAGAGCCTATCCGAGAACCCCGGCGGCTCGGAACGTAATAACCGCACAGGCAAGGTAAATCATGTTCGGGAAGTTCACCTTCTTTTTTTCCCAGCGAACGAGCAGGCGCCTAAAGCGATTCATCCATGAATGAGTGCGCTCCACGACCCAGCGACGCGCCCGGCAGCCGGGAATGCGTTCGAGATCTCTCTTCTCCTCCCCTCGGCTTC
>DATKZW010000004.1:0-3573 GCA_035527775.1 Sumerlaeia bacterium
CGAGACGTACCAAAAGCTCGGCGATCAGTTCCACGCCGAGAAGGCTTACGAGTCCGCTCTGCGTTCCTATTTCCCCGCCTGGTGGTTGAGGAAGGAGCGGGGGGTGGGCCTTCGCCTGGTCGAGATCTTGCGGAGAAGTACGCGGTTCGGAGACCTGCTGAGACAGGACAAGCAACTCCATGAGTTATTCCAGCGCGGCCGGCGGAACGAGGCGGCCATGTACGTTTCCCGCACCCTGGCCGTCATGTACCCGGAGGACAAAGAGATCCTCCTCCAGTACGCCGGTCTTCTCGAGAAAAACGGCTACCGCACGCAGGCCCGCCAGATTCGTGAGCGAGCCGAGACCGAGCCGGCAAGCAAGCTGCCCGTGCCCGATATCGGCGAGCAGATCGAGAAGATCCGCGAGAGCGTCCGCGACTTCATCGTGCCTTAGGGCTTTGCTCTGCCACTGTGAGTTTCCGCCCGGAACATCCGCCGGCGTGATCGCGGCCTTGGGCGCTGTATCGAAGGCTGAAGACTTGGGGAACTTTCCCGGTCTCCGTTCAGAACGCCCCGCGCAGGGGCTCGTCGGGCGCATCGAGTTCGAGGAGCGCCCAAAGCAAGAGGCCGACGCCGTTGGTGGCTTCGTAGTAGGGCTTGGCGGGATGGCCTTTGAAGAGGTCGTTCTCGAAGAGTTTCTCAATGGCTTCCCGGGCGAGGTCCCTGGCGAGTCGCAAGCGCTTCTCGTCTTGCGTCGCACGATAGAGATGGACGAGGAAAGAGATGGCGCGGCCGTAGTTCTCGGCGTAGGTTCCGCCCGTCTCGCGCGCCGCGGGCATTGCGTCTTCGAGTTCTCGTTTCCACCGCCGGCCCGTCTGCGGAGGGAGTTGCTTCTCAATCGCGCGTCCCCATCGTTGCGCGATGCGGAGCAGGTCGGCGTCGCGTCGGCCTTCGCCGTCCTCGGATAGCTCGTAGGCGTAGATCGCCGCCTGGGCCGCGATGAGGGGGAACTCGTAGGCGAAGATGCAGGTGGGCCACACGTCCACATGGCCGTAAGGCGCCCACGCGTCGTAGCCTTCGCCTTTCGGCCGCTCGGGGATGGGGGTCCCGTCCAGGCGCAGCATGGCGAAGTAGGTTTCCGCCTTCTCGTCCCAGCCGTGCCGATCATAGGCTTTGATGTAAGCAACCGCGACGTCGCGAAAGAATGCTTCTCCCGTGATCTCGAAGCTCCGCAGAAGCGAGGCGGCATGAGGGCCGGCGACGGTGGTGAAGCAGTGCTGTCCGTCGTAGCGATCTGTGGACGCGGGCGAATCCGCGACCAGGCCCGTTTCCTTGTTGCGGTTCCGCCAATGCCAGTTCGCCACGGTCTTCGCCTTGTCCAGATAGTGTTTCTCGCCGGTGGCGTGAAACATGAAGGCAAAGGCGTGGATGAAGGTCCCGCCGGAAAAGGCGAAATCGAGCCCCCGGCGCGCGTCGTCATGACGGTTGTGCATGCCGGTCTCTTTGTCCACAACGTGCCATTTCCAGATGCCGTCGATCGCCCGGCGCACGGCCTCGGGATTCACGGCGTACATCCGTTCCCACTCAGGCTGATACACAAGGATCTCGTGGGGTCCCGCGCCGTCGAGGTCGCCGTCCGGGCGATCCTCATAGCAGTTCCAGTAGACATGCGACCCCCAGGCCGGCATTCCGGTCAGATAGGTCTTCGAGGGGTCCGCCTCTTTCTTGCAGCGCTTCCAGAAGTAGTCGATATAGGCGTCCGCGGCATTGGCGTACCGGGGATTGCCCGTGAGTTCGCTCAAGCGGCGCATCACGCGCAGCGTCGCCTGGTCGTACCAAAGGTTGGAGCCGCGTTCGGCCCGCCGATGGAGCCGCTCTTCCAAGCGCACCAGACTGTCGCAGAGATCCGGCTTCTCGGGCGAGCGGCGCGCGCCTACGTCGATGACGGCCATCAGGAGCGGCGAGCGCTCCGGACCGTAAACGTCCGTGCCGTGATCGATCAGCGCCTCAATGCAGCGCGTTACGCAATGGCGCACATTGAGCGAACCGGGCGCCGGCCCGGCAGGCGCGCCGCTGGGCCCCTCCGAGGGGGATAATGCCATTCCGGGATAGAGGAAGAGGCTTGTCATCCAGCAGAGAGTCCTGACGTAGGTTCGTCGCATCGCGCACTCGCCGGCTCAGGGCGTCACGGCCCCAACCATACGGGAGCGTGAAGCCCATGTCAACGGATCCGGCGTCTCTTGTCTGGATAGCGGTTCGTCGCGCCGATTCGCACAGCAACTGCCTCGCGTCCGTGCCGACACACGCGCCAATCCCTTGTGACGCCGCCGTCTCGCCGGGAGGTCCCGCGGCAAGCGGCCTGTGTCCAGCGCCGTCCCCGAAAAGAGCTTGCGCGGCTCACGGTCAGGGTCTATCTTCGGCCTTGATTCGGAGGCGGGGAAGCAGAGAGACCGTTGTTCGTTGTCGGGAGACACGGTCTCTTGTGTTAAAGGGCGGCATCGCCGCCTTCAGCAAATCTGCCGGAGTTGTGGGAGGGAGGATTCATCATGAGGAGAGCGGTGCGTCGTACGAGTATGGGAACGTCCGTGGTTCTGGCCATCATTCTTGCTTTGGCGGCCGCGCCATCACAGGCGTCCGCGGCGGAAGGAATCACGGGGGATTGGGAAATCACGATGGACTCGAACGGCCGAAAGACTTTTGCCCAACTGTCCATCACCGAGAAGACCGACGGCGCCCTCACGGGCAAGTGGGGCGAGAGCGATCTGTCCGACGTCAGGTTCGAGGGCGACAAGCTCACCTTCGTTCGCACCATCAGCATGCGGGACCAGGAATTCAAGATGACCTACGAAGGCGTCCTGAAGGACGGCAAGATCGAGGGCAAACTCTCGAGCGACCGCGGGAGCTTCTCCGCCAACGGGGCTCGAGTCAAGCCCAAGCTGCCCGTCCTGGGCGACTGGGAGATGAAGCTGAAGATCCGCGATCAAGACGCCACCGCGACACTCTCGATATCGGAAAAGCCGGACGGCGCCCTGGAGGGCAAGTGGACAGGCGGCTCCGGCGAGCACGTCGTCTCGGACGTGAAGTTCAAGGACGGAACGCTGACCTTCTCGAGAAAGAGCAAATTCGGCGACCGCGAGTGGACGTCGACGTATAAAGGCGCGGTCGAGGGCCACAAACTGACGGGGACATTCAAGAGCGAGCGGGGCGAGGCGCCGGCCAATGGAAGCCGCGTCGGCGCGGACCTCGTCGGGAAGTGGGACCTGACGACCACCTCCGAGCGGGGCGAGCGAACGCGGAGGCTGACGGTCTACGGCGACATGACCGGGAGGTATGAGCTCTTCGGCGGAGAGAGCCCCGTCAAAGACCTGAAGCTCGCGGGCGACCAAGTGACCTTCAAACTGGAACTCGGCTTCGGGGAGCAAACGTTCCAGATGGACTTCAAAGGCAAACTGGACGGGAAGACCCTCGATGGCGAGTTCACGACGTCCCGGGGAACCACAAAGGCCACCGGCAAGAAGGTAGAGTAACCCGGCCTCTGGCTCTGCAATCTCTCGATCGCGGGAAGACGTCGCTCGGCGCCTTCACGCGGAGCTC
>DATKZW010000005.1:0-16654 GCA_035527775.1 Sumerlaeia bacterium
GCTCAGGGACCGCCTGTCCCGACCGCCCTACGCCGTTTACAAGGACCACGGATTCTCCTGCGACCTGGTCGAGGCGCACGTCCCGGAGAACGGGGTCTACATGTTCGGAGACAACACCGTCAGCAGCCTTGACAGCCGCTACTGGGGGGCCGTGCCCATGAACCGCATAAAGGGCCGGGCGCTTTATCGCTATCCCTTCCCAGGCGATCTGTCGCTGCTTTTCCGCTACGCCCTTTGGCACAGCACAGACCCGGGCTTCCTGCGCTGACGGCGTTCCTCCCCGGCGAGGGGGCGGCGCGGAGCCGGCCCTTGGGGCCGGAGCGGCCCGGAGGCGCCGTCATTGCGCTTGAGGAGTCGCAGACCACAATGAGAACAATCGTCAAGATTCTCATGGCCTTTGAAGTGCCTGACGACCTGGCCGCCCGCAAGACCTTTCGCGAGGTGGCCGATGCCCTCAAACCCCACCTCCCCGAGAACTGCGAAGTGCGGGATTTCAAGATGGTGGAAGACGGAACGGGCCGCCTCCTCGACAAGCTGGAAAAGGACTGATCCTTCGGTTGCGGGGCCGGGTCGGCTCGTCCTGCGGCGGCGCTCTTGTACGGCAAAAGGCGGAGATCCTCTCCCTGATCTCCTCCTTTGCCTCCCCCGGAACGGCAACCATGACGTTCGATCCCTTAGACCCTCAGCGCCCTTTGCGGCTGAAACTCATCGCCTGCGAGATCTTCTATCGCGAGCTCTGCGCGTGCGTCGCTTCGTCGCCCAACATCGTCGACGTCCAGTTCCTGACCCAGGGGCTCCACGACTTGAAATCCGAGAAGATGGCCGCGCGCCTCCAGCGTGAGATCGACGCCGCCGATCCCGAGCGCTACGCGGCCGTGCTCCTGGGTTTCGCTTTGTGCAACAACGGCGTCGTCGGCCTCGGCCATGAATCCCTGCCCCTGGTCGTCCCGCGTTCGCACGACTGCATCGCCCTCTTTCTCGGGTCCCGCGCCGCGTACGACGAGCGCTTCGGCGAAAATCCCGGCACTTACTACAAGACATCGGGGTGGATCGAGCGGGACCACGAGACGCTGGAGGAACTGGACGAGGCGGACCAGTCTCCCTTCGGCGCGTTGAGAACCTTCGAGGAATACGTGGAGAAATACGGCGAGGAAAACGCTCGCTACCTCATGGAAACCCTCGGGGGCTTGCACAACTACAGCCGCATGGCTTACATCGACCTGCCGGGTCTCGCGCCCCTGCCTTACGCCGAGGAGACCGAGGAACTGGCTCATAAGACAGGCCTTTCCTACGATCTCACCAAAGGAGACCTTGGCTGGCTTCGCCGCCTGACCGACGGGCCGTGGAACGAGGAGGACTTTCTCGTCGTCGAGCCCGGTCAGAGAATCGCCGCGTCCCATGACGAGGCCGTCATGCGAGCTGACGGGTCGCGAAACGACGCAGGCGGCGCCGGTTCCCCAGTTTGCAGGGGACGGGTGCGAGCCCGCTGAGGCCCGCGCCGTTCGGCGCCGCGGCCTCAGACGGAAACCGTCAGATCCCGCCTCTCAGGAAGAGCGCGACGTAGTCTGTGCTTGCCTTCGGGTCGAAGGCGCTCCCTTGGAGATCCCCCCACTCCGTCTCCTTGCAGAGACCCGCTCTCTTGGCGCGAGCGACGAGGTCCTTCGGCGCAAGCGGCGTGAGGGGCGACGATGTCGCGATGCTCTCCCACTTTCCCTCTTCCTCGCGTTGGGAAGCCGTGAGCGTGAGGAGAATGCGGCCGTCGTCGGTGGGTTGGAGGGATTTGGTGAGGACGGTTTCCCGGCCGGCGACGCGGCCGTGACGCGCGACGGCGCCGCCGCCCCGAGCGCGCAGGCGTTCGTAGTTCAGTATCTGGCAAAGAACCAAGCCGCCCTCGCGCGTAGCTTCAGCTGCGTGGCGAAGGACCTTGCGGAGATCCTTCGGCGTCTCGAAGACGCTGAGGGTGTTGCCCAGAAGCAGCGTCAGGGCGGCGGGCATCTTGACCCGGATCGGCTGCAGAAGGTCGCCCTCGCGATAGGTGATTCTCCCTGGGCATCGAAACCGCCGCGCCTCGGCAAGGACCGCGGGGCTGTAGTCGACGGCAGTGACCGGGTAGCCGGCGCGCGCCAAGAGCCGGGAGTGAAAGCCCGTGCCGCACCCGAGATCGAGGACGGGCGTGGCGCTTTTTGGACGCTTGCGCCCCCCGCGGATGCGCCGCGCCTGTTCGGCGATTTCCAGGAGGAAAGGCGCCTCCTTCCGTCGCCTGGCGCCTTCGTCCACCAGGAGTTTGTACACCGCGCCCATGCGTTGGAACAGCGGCTGCTCGCCCAGCAAGAGCCGCTTCGCCCGGGTGGCGCCGGCGGGCGTGCGGAAGACTCTCTGAATGGCGGCCTCGAGCCGCGGGGGATCGCCAAGCCGTTCCGGCGAATCGCGAACGTTGACCAGCCAATCGCTTTCGTGGAGCAGGAGGAACTCGGGTGTGGGCCGTTTCGGCGGCGAATGGTGTCGGGCGATGATATTGCAGACCTTCCGGACGCTGTCGGGGGCAAGGCCGATCCGCCGCTCGTCACCGTGGAAATGATTCACCAGCGCCTCGATGAGATATCCCGGGAGATGTTCCACCGGAGTCTCCTTTCAACCCGTGTCCGGTATCTTGCGCCATTCCGCCCCGTCTCGAACCGCCCCTGGCGCGGCTGGCGCAGAGGCGCCGCGCTGATATGGGGCGAGTTACGCCCGCATTCCTACCCCCGCCAACTCGTCCGAAAGCGGCGAGAGATTCCAGTGGGACCAATCCTTGACAATTCCTCGTCTTTCGGCAAGACTAACATAAGTGTCTCTCGAAGGGCGTCGCGAGGGCGTCGCGAGGGCGTCGCGAGGGCGTCGCGGGCGGAAGGCGCCGCGGCGCCGGTTGGATGCCTCAAGGCTCGTAGGGGGGACTTCTTGCAGAGACTCGAGTCACGACGGGAGGGATCAGCGTCGGTGAAGCGAGGCGGTTTCACGGTGCGGGGGAACGGCGAAAGGCAGCGGCGCATGCCGTTGGTGGAGCCGTATGCAGCGTTTGTGATCTTAGCATAGGAGACAGAGATGGCCGATTCAGAAACGAAAACGGCGGCGCCAGTCTTTCGGGTGGGCGACACGGTAGTGGAGCCAACCATCGGCATTTGCAGCGTCGAAGGCATCCGGCGCATGACTGTCGACGGACGCGAAGAGGACTACTTCATTTTCCACTCGGGCAGGGCGCGGGTTATGGTCCCGCGTTCCCAGCTCGCCAAACGGGGAATTCGCAAACCCATGACGAAGGAGGCCGTGAGGAAGCTCCACGCCCAGTTGCGCGTGCCGCTCTCGCCCTCGCGGGGCGATGCGCGTCAGATGTACCTGAACTACCGCGATACCATCAAGAGCGGCGATCCCATGCGCATCTGCAAGCTCGTGCGCGAGCTCTGCATTCTGGACGACATGGATGACCTGAAAGGCAAAGAGAAAGAGATCATGGAGCAGGCCATGTCCTTCCTGGTGGACGAGATCCTTTACGTGACCGACGATTCGAAGACGAAAGTCCGCCGGGAACTCGACGAATGTCTGTCGAAGATGCTCAAGAAGAAGGCGGACAAAGACGCCAAGAAAGCCTGAGGCCGTGGAGGGCCCTCCCAAGCCGAAGGCCGTTTGTCACCACCCGCAAGAGCGCTGAAGGCACGCCTGTCCCGCCGCCCACAGCGAAGGGGCTTTTTTTGCAGCTGCTGCCGCGAGAGCCGGCAACTGCCGAGAATGGCGGACGCCGGGGAGCAGGCGAATGGCGGACCGCCCGGAAAAGATCCTCTTCTACTCGCGCAGCCCGATGAACTCGGTCATGATCCGGCCCATCGTGCGCCGATTGACGGGGGACCCCGGCTTGCGCCTCTTCTTCAGCGGGAAGCCCTCCATTCCCTCCGAGCCGATGGAGGAGATCCTCGCTCCTCTCCGGGGAAGGGCGGAGGCGAGGACCGACGAATCGAGCGGAGAGGCGGGGAGCGGCGGCGGCGCTCAGGCGCCCGGCCGCGCCGTGCCGCACTGGGTCGTGCGATGGAGGCGCTTCGACCTGTTCGTCTGTCCCGACATTGCAATGCCCGCGCGCCGAACCCGGCGCCGGGTGCAAGTTTTTCACGGGGTGTCCTTCAAGGGGAAGGCTTACAGCGCCAAGATCCATCGCTACAACCACGTCTTCCTCATTGGCGAGTACATGCGGCGGCGCTTCATCGAGAAAGGCCTTTTCAAGGAAGACGATCCCGCACTCCATCGGATCGGGATGCCGAAAACCGACCCGCTTCTGGACGGCGCCCTCGATCGGACGGCCCTACTGGCGGAGTTGGGGCTCGACCCCTCCCGCGCAACCGTCATCTACGCGCCGACCTGGCGCAGAGAATCGTCCTTGAATGTCGAGGGCGAGGCCGTCATTGACGCCCTGGCGGCGATGGACCTGAACGTTCTCGTCAAGATCCACGACCATAGCCGCGACCCCGAGACGAACCGGCGCGACTGGGGCGCCTGGCTCGACGCCCGCGAGGACGCCCGGGTTCGGCGTGTGCGCGATCCCGATATCATTCCCTTTCTGGGCGCCGCGGACCTTCTCGTGACCGACGCCTCGTCCGTCGCGAACGAGTTTGCGCTCCTGGACCGTCCGATCCTCTTCATGGACGTCCCCGATCTTCTGAAAGTCTACTCCGTTTCGGCGGATCTCGATACGTGGGGTCGCGGAATCGGGACCGTCGTCCGGGGCGCCGGGAACCTGCGGGCGGCGGCCGGGCGAGCCCTGTCCGACCCGAAGGCCCAGTCCGAAATCCGGCGCGCCGCGGCGGCCGACATCTTCTATAATCCCGGCCAAGCGACCGACGCCGCGGTCCGGACGATCTACGAGATTCTCGGGCGCTAGGGCCGATGGGGAGAGCCAGGTCGCCGGAGCCCCAAGGCGCCATACAAGGCGGCCATCTTGCGAAGCGGGAGCGACGCAGGGTGGGGCAGAGAACGCAACGGCCTCCGCCGCCCCACCACAGGAATCGGGGGAATCGCGCGACATTGGCGGAACGCCGCGCCGCAAGAACCGCGACGGCCCGCTCTACTGACTGCTCGTCATGGAACGACACTGCTCACACACACCCCAAGCGCAAGGGAGACGGACGATGATGAGATCAAGGAGACGAAATATCACGCGACGCTTGACGTTCGCGGGAATGCTTCTGGCGGCTCTGGGATTCTCCTCCGCCGGCGCCGAAGACTGGAACACGCCGGACCCTGATTACCGGCACGCCTCTCCGGAAGCGTACGAAAGATGGCACGACCTCAAGTACGGCCTGCGAATCGTCTGGGGCTATTACTCGGCGCTCGGATGCGAAGCGTCGTGGCCGATGCTCCAAATGCCCAACGAGAAGAAGCAGGAGTACTTCGACCTAGACAAGAAGTTCAACCCCACGGAGTTCGACGCGGAGGAATGGATGGACCTGCTCGAACGCTGCGGGCTGACCTACTTCACGATCCTCACGAAGCACCACGACGGATTCTGCATGTACGACACCAAGACGCGCGTGAAGCGCCGCGTGAATTGGCTCGCGCCGGAGGGGCCGAAGATCGAGGAATGCGACACCGACTACGACATCATGGACGCCCCCTTCCAGCGCGACGTCATCAAGGAGCTATGCGACGCGGCCCACAAACGGGGAATAGCCATCGATCTGTACTTTTCGCACGTCGACTGGTACGACGCGGATTTCCGAATGGACCCCTACCATCCCTTCCATGATAAGAACTTCACCTCCAGGGCATACGATCCCGAAGCGTACGACCGGATGATTCGCCGCCACCGAGAGCAGATCCGCGAGATCCTGACGAACTACGGCAACATCGACATGCTCTGCCTCGACATCCGCCTTCCCGACTTCTGCTGGCCCGACATCAAGGAGACGGTCAAGATGGCCCGCCGCCTGCAACCCGACGTGCTGATGCGCCACCGCGGCATCGGGGCCTATGGAGACTATCAGACGCCCGAGAACTGGATTCCCGCCTCCGAAGGCCAAACCGACAAGCGGGTCGAGAAACCGTGGATGGTGATCTACGTCCTGGCCGACCAGTTCGCCTACGAGCGCGACGGATCGAAGTACAAACCGGGGTCGTGGATCGTTTCGAGCCTGATCGACATCGTTGCCAAGGGAGGCAACTTCATGGTGAGCCTCGGACCGGACGAGAGGGGGCTCTTCCATCCCGAGGCGATCCAGCGCCTCGAATACGCGGGCGACTGGCTCAAGGTGAACGGGCAAGCCATCTACAAGACGCGCCCCTGGGTGAAGTACAAGGAGGGCGAGGACGTTCGCTTCACGCGTTCGAAAGACGGCAAAGTCCTCTACGCCATCGCCCTGAAATGGCCGGGGGAGGAATTCGCCCTCCGCACGGTGCGACCGGCGAAGGGCTCGCGAATCCGGATGCTGGGCGTCGAGAAACCCTTGGAATGGCGCGCCGACGATGACGAGGGACTTCTCATCCGGATCCCGGAAGGTTTGCAGGAAGAGAGAAATCGGCCCTGCAAACAGGCTTACGCGTTCCGAATCGAGGGGGCCGAGCCGTCTGAGATCGCGCCGTCGCCCCGCGTCCTTCTCGACGGCGATCCCTTCGGCGAGGAGGTGCGCGTGCGCCTCGCGTCCGCCGTCGAAGGGGCGAGCCTTCGCTACACGACGGACGGCTCGCGGCCCGTGGCCCAGTCGAGAGTCTACGGGGATCCGGTCGTTCTCAAGAGGGGCAAGACGCTTCGCGCGCGGACCTTCAAGTCAGGCATGTCGGCGAGCGATCCGGTTTCTTTCACCGCGGGCGTCGTCAACGTGAACTTCCAGACAAGGGACTATGCCACGCCATGGAACTGCGTCCCGGATTGGGGCGAGGCGTACGCAGACCGCGGCAACGGACTTACGTACGGGTGGAACGAGGACAACACCCAAACCGCCCGGAACCGCGAGAATACGCTGGACACCACTTTCTGTTGCTTCCTGGACGGCCAAACCTGGGAGATTGCCGTGCCGAACGGCGAGTACCGGGTGACCGTCGGGCTCGGCGACACCTATCCGAGCGAGAACACGATCAACGTCGAGGGCGTGAATTTCTGCAAGGACTTCCGTCTCGAGAAGGGCTCGACGGAGTTCTCGCGAACCGTCGCCGTGCGGGACGGCAAGCTCACCATTGACAACGGCGACGCGAAGAGAATGATGACGAAGATGACGCGCCTCGTCATCACGAAGCAATGACGCGGCGGGATCGGAATCCCGCCCGACGGGGGGAATCCGACCCATGCTCCCTCTCTGCGGCGTTTCGCGCGGGGTGGGGCGGCGCTCTGTGAGGTCTTTGCGGACGGGGTCCGTGAGGAGGAGAACGCTTCCGTGATCGGCCGATGGAGAGATTGGGATTTCGGGTCGCGCGGGGTTCTCGCGCTCCTCGGCCTTGCGGCCGTCGTGGCGTTTCTCCTCTATCCGCGCCCCAGCGAGATCACGGCGAAGCCGGGCGCCCCGGAGAACGTCACGGAGATCGTCTATTGGGCGCCGACGTCCGTCAGCGAGTCGATGAAGGCCGCGGTCGGGGAGTTTGAGGCCCGCAACCACGGCCAATACCGCGTCGTTATCGGCTCTCCCACCGCTCGAGACGCGACGGGCGATCCCACTCGCTTCCTCCTGAGCGTGGCCGGGGGGGTTCCTCCGGACCTGATCTATTTCGATCGCTTTGCCATTGTGGAATGGGCTAGCCGGGGGGCGTTCGCCGATCTGACGGAGATGATCGAAGGCAGCCGGGACTTGCCGGACGGCATTCGCAAGGAGGAGTACTTCGAGCCGGCGTGGATGGAACCCATCTACAAAGGACGGGTCTACGCGCTGGCCAACAGCATCGACACGCGCGCTCTGTACTATCTCCGGGACCCGTTGATCCGGGCCGGCTTTGTCTATGAAGCCGACGACCCGGAAGTCCTGGCCGGCGAGGAGGAAACGGGGGAGGCCCGTCCTCCGAAAACATGGGAGGAGGCGTTGCGCAAGCGCGCCCACTGCCAAGGAAGAGCGGAGGCCGACGGAACGGTCCTTCTGGAGGGATTCATTCGCCGGCCCGGCGTGAACCCGGACGTTCCGGCGGACGCGGCGCCCGACCTTGCGAAGGCGGGGGTGCGGACGGGCGACGTGGCGGCGCTGATCTCGAAGGGCAAGGTCTTTCGCGGCCGCATCGGCGACATCGACGGCCCCGGCCGTTTCCGCTTCGATCTGGTTCGCGAGCAACGGCCCGGCCTCCGCTCTCTCCCGTCGGCGTTCGTCGGCGAGTGCGAGGTGAAGATCTTCGATCGAGACGGCTACGTCATTCGCCTCACGCGCTTCGACCCCGAGACCGGTCTCATGTCGACGGCGGGATTCATGCCGTTCTTCGGCAACAGCTGGCTCTACATGTACGGCTGGCTGAACGGCGCCGAGTTCATGACCGAGGACGGGACGCAGTGCCGACTCGACAGCCCCGAGATCGTCGAAGCCCTTCAATACGTCGTGGACATTTACGACAGCATCGGCGGGTATGAGGCCGCCCGCGCCTTCCAAGTCAGCAGCGCGACCGCCAACGCTTCCATGGATCTCACGTTGCTGGGCAAAGTGATCATGCGGATCGACGGCGATTGGTACCTGCAGACCGTCATGGCCTTCAAGCCCGATCTGGCCTTTGGCGTCGTCCCCGCGCCCATCCCCGAGAAACGGCTGGCCGCCGGCGGCGAGCCCGTGGGATGGGGGGGCGGCTGGGCCTACGCGATTCCCGCCACCGCCAAGCACAAGGAAGGCGCGTGGGAACTGATGCGCTGGCTTTGCTCCGTCGAGGCGAACGCCATCATGGCGGACTTCGACGCGTCGTACAAGCGGGCCATGGGCCAGCCCTTCTTCCCCTCCCTGCATCCGGACAGACGGGTCCTCGACAAGTGGAGGAGCAAGTACGTAGAGGGAAACCGCAGCATCTCTCCGTATTTCGCCGAGGCGTACCGCACTTTCGTCGAACTGCTGCCCCGAAGCAAGTACCGCCCCGTGACGCCCGTCGGGCAGAAACTGTGGAACGAGCACGTGCGCGCGGCCGAGGCGGCCGCCAACCACACTAAGCCCCCGTACGAAGCGCTCAACTACGGGAAACGCCAAGTCCAGATCGCCCTCGAGCGGGTCCTCAATCCGCCGACGGGCCCCCTTGTGTCGTGGCGCCGCGTGATCGGGGCCTATGTCGCGGGCGCGCTTCTGCTGGCCCTTGGGTTGACCGTCGTGCAGGAACGGCGGCGGCGCAGGTACGGCGGGAGGCGGGCGCGCTGGTTCGAGGGCTTCATTTGCGCGTCGCCGTGGTTGACGGGCTTTCTCGTGCTCGGGGCGGGCCCCATCATTTTCTCCATCGTCATCAGCTTCTGTCACTACGACGTGCTCAATCCCGCGCGGTTCGTGCGATTCACGAACTACGCCAACCTCCTGGGCCGGCATTTCGATCCCGTGGCCGGCCAGAACGTGTGGAACGACCCGATTTTCTGGAAAAGCATGGCCAACACGGGATTCATGGTCGTCAGCGTTCCCCTCGGCATTTGCGCGGGGCTCGCCCTGGCGCTTCTTCTGGACAGCAAGGTCCGCGGGCTGCACGTCTTCCGCACGGTCTACTACCTGCCCGCCATCGTTCCCGCCGTGGCGGGCTTCATTCTGTGGATGTGGGTCTTCGATCCGGGACGCGGCCTGCTCAATCAGGCTCTGCGTCTCCTCGGCGCCGAGGACCCACCCAACTGGCTCCAGGACCCGGCGTGGGCCAAGCCGGCGTTGATTCTCATGGGGCTCTGGGCAGTGGGCGGCAGCATGATCATCTGGCTGGCGGGGCTGAAAGACATTCCCGAGTCCCTTTACGAGGCCGCCGCCATCGACGGCGCGGACCGCGTTCAGCGGTTCCGCTACGTCACGATCCCCCTCCTGAGTCCATACATCCTGTTCAACATGATCATGGGGCTGATCGGCGTGTTCCAGATCTTCGAAGCGGCCTTCATCATGACCGACGGCGGCCCCGCTGACTCAACGCTCTTCTATGCCTACAAACTCTTCAACGAGGCCTTTCGCTACCTGAATATGGGCGCGGCGAGCGCGATGGCGTGGATCCTCTTTGCCGGGGTCCTGGCAATCACGCTGTTTCAACTCTATCTCAGCAAGAAGTGGGTTCACTACGGGGGCTAGACCGCGGATGGCGTACAACGATCTGTCGCGCTCGGAGCAGTCGCTGACTTACGGCGTTCTCGTCGCCGGCGCCGTCGTTTTCGCCTTCCCGTTTCTGTGGCTCCTCGCAACCAGCGCCAAGGTCGAGCGCGAGATGAGCGCCGACAAGGTGCGTCTGCTGCCCCGTGCGCCGCGGCCCCAGTGGCGCACCCCCTACATTGACCGTTTCGAGTTCGATTCGCCCGCCTGCCCGGAAGGCGTCCCGGAGGCCGTCTGGGAAGCGGCCGCGCCGAGGATCGAGGCCGAGTTGACGAAGGTCCTGGATGCGTGGCAGGCCCGCCTGCCCGGCGGCGCGAAGGAGAACCCGCCGCCGGGCGAACTGGACGCGGAAGCGTACCGCCTGGAGATGGTGGAGGGCCTGTCCCATTTGCTCAGCGGACGCATCAGCGACGACGCACGGTCCAAGGCGGTTGAGTTCGAACGGGAGAAGCGAGAGAAGCGGACGGGGGAGATCGTCCCGCTCTCCGACGCCGCGCTGGGCCGAGACCTGAGCGAGGAAGCCGTTCGCGTCGGGGCCGACGCCGTCGTGGACAGCGCCGCGAATCTCGTGAAAGAGAAGATGCTGGGCGAGGTCTTCGACGCGTGTTACCGGCGCTTCTCCCTCAATCAAGTCCGCATTCTCACGAAAGACTATGAGACTCTCTCACTTTACACAGGCAAGGAGTGGCGCGTGGTCCAGGGCGAAGCGGAACTGGTGTCGCTCGACGACAAGGGAGTGGCGACCCAGGAGGTCCGTCTCCGATACGCGCCGGGCCGGGAACGAGCCGTCTTCTCGTTCTCTCGCGATCTGCCCCGCTCCGTCGACTCGGGCGAGCCGGTCCGGGCGGCCGACATCGAGCGCGCGTTCGTGGGGTATCGCGGCGACGCTTCCTGGGCGCGGATCTCCTTCGAGGTCATTCGAGACGGCCATCTCTTCCGGGCTGTCGGCGCGGAACATCTCTACGAGCGCGAGGGCGCCGAGCAAGAACTGCGCTGGCCGGGAGGCGAAGGCGATCCCATGGATCGTCGCCTCTACGCCGTCCTCGAGCCGGTCGGGCCGGCGCCGGAAGGGAGCCCCGACTTCGAGGTGCGCATGATCGTCGAGAAGGTGAACGCAGTCGGCGCGTGGTGGGCGAAACTGACGCGCAACTATCGCGTCGCCTTCAAGGAAGTCCCCTTCGCGCGATACATCGCGACGAGTTTCGCCCTGACCATTCTGAACGTCATACTGGCCATCTTCTCTTGCACGCTCACGGGCTACGCCTTCGCGCGGCTTCAGTGGCCCGGGCGCGATCTTTGTTTCGGCATTCTGTTGGCGACGATGATGATCCCCGCCCAGGTCGTCATGATTCCCAGCTTTCTCGTCATGAAGTGGCTCGGCTGGTACAACACCCTCCTGCCGCTCTGGGTCCCCGCGGCCTTTGGGTCCGCCTTCTTCATCTTCCTGCTGCGGCAGTTCTTCAAGAACGTCCCGACGGACCTCGAGGACGCGGCCCGCATCGACGGCTGCGGCTTCCTGCGCATCTACTGGCACGTGATGATGCCGCTGGTCAAACCCACCATCGCCACCATCGCCATCTTCACGTTCATGGGCGTGTGGAACAACTTCATGGGGCCCCTGATCTACGTCAACGACGAGCGTCTCTTTCCCTTGGCGCTGGGTCTCTTCAAGTTCCAGATCCGCAGCGGCGCCAGCGTCGGACTGATGATGGCCGGCTCCTTCGTCATGACTTTGCCGATCATCACGCTCTTCTTCTTCGTGCAGAGATACTTCATCCAGGGCATCAGCCTGACGGGAGTGAAAGGATAAAGCCGACCTCAGCGCCCGTCGCCGGAGGGCCGCTCGAGCTCCCTCACCCGCCCAGCTGCTCTTCGCACCCCAGGTCCCCGCCGCAGCGGCCGATGTTGCCCCAACTCTTCGTGCCGTTCGTCGGGTCGTACAGGAGATCGCAAGGAGCGGGATAAGTCCGCCCGTCGCCGTTGTTGTAAGGTCCCGAGTTCGGAAAGGCTTTCCAGTAGGGATAGAACTCGATCGTGTCTTGAACCCGATCGGGTCCGTAACAGCTGATGATGTACCCCTTGCGCCCCATCTGGCGCGTGAGGTCCGAGCGCCAGACGCCGTTGTAGCTGGCGTACCAGTACGTGGCGTGCCAGTCGGGGTTGGAGGCTGCGTGGACGGAGGGGGGCGGAGTGAAGGGATCGCGGATCTCCGTGCTCGTGATGTAGGCGACGGGCGTGCTGAGCATGGGGATGAACTGAATGTAGGTCATGTTGCCGCCGTTGGGCGTGTCGGGGTAGTCGTTGTAATCGGTGGCGTACGCCTGCAGAGCGGTCGCCAGGCTGCGCATGTCGGCCTTGACGCGCGAGACCTTCGAGCGCACCTGCGCCTCGAGGAAGTTCGGCACGGCGATGGCCGCCAAGATCGCGATGATGGCCACGACGATGAGGAGTTCGATCAGCGTGAAAGCCTTGCGTGTTCGCTCCATGATCGGCGCCTTCTTGTGATTGCGTCATGCTCCGTCGTCTCAGAGCAGTTTCGCCCGCAACGCTTCGGCTTTGTCGGTCCCCTCCCAGGGAAACCGGTCGCGGCCAAAGTGGCCGTAGACGGACGTGTCGGTGTATTTCCAGCCTTTCGGTTCGAGGAGTCCCAGGTCTCGAATTATCACGGCGGGGCGGAAGTCGAAGAGTTCGCCGGACTCGAGGAAATCCTGCAGTTCACGATCCTCCCCGACGCCCGTGCCGAAGGTGTCCACGTTGACGCTGAGGGGTCTGGCGACGCCAATGGCGTAAGCGACCTGGAGTTCGCACTTCTCGGCGAGTCCGGCGGCGACAACGTTCTTGGCGACGTAGCGGACATAGTAGGCGGCCGAGCGGTCGACCTTCGAAGGGTCCTTGCCCGAGAAGGCGCCGCCGCCGTGACTGCCGACGCCGCCGTAGGAGTCCACGATGATCTTGCGGCCCGTCAGGCCGCTGTCGCCGTGCGGGCCTCCTATGACGAACTTGCCGGTCGGGTTGATGTAGTACTCGGTTTTGTCGCGCAGGAGGCCGCTCGGGCCCAGAATGCGTTTCGCCTCGGCGATGAGATCCGGACGGATCTTCTCGAGGGGAAGATCGTCGGTCTGGTGGGAGATGACGACGGACGTGATGTGGTCGGGCTTGCCGTTGCGGTAGCGGACCGATATCTGGCACTTGGAGTCGGGCCGCAGGTATGGGATCCGCCCCGCCTTGCGAGTTCTCATGAGTTCGTAGAGGAGTTGGTGGCTGTAGGCGATCGGCGCGGGCATCAGTTGCGGCGTCTCGTTCGTCGCGTAGCCGAACATCATGCCTTGGTCGCCGGCCCCTTGCTCAGTGGATGGCCCTTCGCCCTTTGTTACGCCTTGAGCGATATCGGGCGATTGGGGATGCAGGCGACAGATGTACTCAAAGGTCCTATAGCAGAACTCGAGCTCCTCGCGGTCGTAGCCGATTCCCTTGACCACCTCGCGCGCAACGCTCTCCGCGTTGATGTTGTCCCATCCCGCGCAGGTGATCTCGCCGGCGTTGACCACGAGGTTCGTGGTGGTCAGGGTCTCGCAGGCCACGTGGCTCCTCGGGTCTTGCGCTAGACAAGCGTCCAGAATGGCGTCCGATATCAGGTCGCAGACCTTGTCAGGATGCCCCTCAGAGACGGACTCCGAGGTGAACACGTGATCGGTCCGGATCTTGCTCATGAACGACTCCTTCCTTCCGCCGGGCGCCACGGGGGTCCCGGAGCGCGGGGTCTCGGCGGCCCCGTTGCGGGGCGAGGCCGTCTGGTATCATACCGCCCTGGAGGACAAATGCAAGTCGAGAACGTAGGCGCCATTCTCGGACATGGCGGAGTCTCCGCACTCTCCAGGATGCTTCTTCGCCGCAGCCAGTTGAGACTGTCCTGGACTGAGGAGCGCGTGACTATCTCTGCTTTCCGACCGAGTACTCGCCCCGTCATTCCAGGGTCACTTCCGACTTATCCCCAACATACAGTCGCACGGTTCGCGCGCTCACAATGGCGCCGTTCCCAACGATCGAGCCCGCCAGCCGCGCGCCGCGCACTCGAGCTCCCTCGTTGATGATTGAGTCCTGGATGACTGAGCCGTCCACGATCGCGTTGCCGGCAATGCTGACGTGCGGCCCTACTACCGAGTGGCTTACTTGCGCTGAAGGCGCGATCCACACCGGCGGCTCGATGGCGGCCGTCGGGTAGCGACGCCGCAACGCTTCGACCCCCTCCGGGAAGCGCCGATCGAGCAGCGCGCGATTGGTCGAGAGCAGAGTCTCCGGCTTGCCGCAATCGTACCACCCTTCCACCTTGAAGGCCTTCATCGCGACGCCCTTGTCAAGCATCCGCTGGAGGGCGTCGGTTAGCTGAATTTCGCCCTTCGTCAGCATGCCGCGCTCGACGTTCTCGTCCAGGCATTCGAAGAGAAGCGCTGGGCGCGTGATGTAGTAAATGCCGACGATGGCCAGGTTGGTTTTGGGGCGCTCCGGTTTCTCGACCATGGCCGAGATCCGCTCGCCGTCGAGTTCGACGATGCCGAAGCGATGCGGATCGTCCACCTCCGCGACGCCGATCCTGTCGGTCTCGGCCCCGCGGAGAACGGCCAGGTCCACGTCGATCACCGTGTCGCCCAGCAGGATCAAGAGGGGCTCGGCGCTTTCTCGATGGAGGTCCGCCGTGACGTAGATGGCGTGGCCCAGGCCGCGCGGCTCGGCCTGCTCGACGAACCGGGCGTTGAGGTCCGGGTACTGGCGCCTCACGTACTCCTCGATGCGGTCTCCCAGGTAGCCGACGACGAAGGTCACGTCACGCACGTTTGCTTTCCGCAGCTCCTCGATGATGTGGCCCAGAATCGGCTTGTCGGCCACCTGCAAGAGGACCTTCGGCGTGGTGTGGGTGAAAGGTTGCAGGCGCGTGCCGAAACCGGCGGTGGGAATGATGGCTTTCATGGTCGATTTCCGCTCCTCATGTGAGTGCGGAACTTAGCCTGAGCAACCGCCCGCAGGTCCCGCATCGGGAAAAGGCGGCTGCTGATCATTGCCGCGCTTGCGCCGTTCCGCAAAACTCGTCCTTGCCTGCTGTCCGGCCCCTCTTCATCTGTCACGGGTGTTCGACAGGGACATGGTAAGGGAACTGAGCGGCGAATTCCGCAATCTCGGCGCGCACGTCTCGGAGCAAGTCCTCGTCTTCGCCGTTCTTCACAACCCGGGCGATCCAGGCGGCAATGCGCCGCATGTCGTCCTCTCTCATGCCGCGCGTCGTGAGGGCGGGCGTGCCGATACGGACGCCGCTCGTGATCGTCGGCTTCCGCGCGTCGAAGGGGATCATGTTCTTGTTGACCGTGATTCCCGCGCGTTCCAGGGCCTCCTCGGCCGCCTTGCCCGTCACGTTGACCGGGGCGAGGTCCACGAGGAGAAGATGCGTGTCGGTGCCGCCCGAGACGATGCGGAGACCGTGACGCTGGAGTTCCTCGGCCAGGACCCGGGCGTTGGCGACGATCTGCGCGGCGTAATCCCTGAAGCTCTTCGTCATCGCCTCGCGGAGGGCAACCGCCTTCGCGGCGATGGTGTGCATCATGGGGCCGCCCTGCGTGCCGGGAAAAATCGCCTTGTCGACGGCTTTCGCAAACGCTTCCCTGCAGAGGATAAGGCCCGAGCGCGGACCGCGAAGGGTCTTGTGCGTGGTGCTGGTCACGTAATCGGCAAAGGGAACGGGCGAGGGGTGCACGCCGCCCGCAACGAGGCCGGCAAAGTGGGCCATGTCGACCATGAGGAGCGCCTCGACGTCCTCGGCAATGACGCGGAAGCGCTCGAAATCGATGGTGCGCGGGTAGGCGCTGCCGCCAGCGATGATCAGGCGCGGCCGATGCTCGCGGGCGAGACGGGCGACCGCGTCGTAGTCGATCGTCTCGGTTTCCTTCTTCACCCCGTAATGGACGACGTGGAAGAACCGTCCGGAGAAATTCACGCGCAGACCGTGGGAGAGATGCCCTCCGTGATCGAGGCCCATCGACAGGATCGTGTCGCCCGCCTCGAGGGCGGCGAAATAGACGGCCGTGTTCGCCTGGGAGCCGCTGTGAGGTTGCACGTTGGCGTGTTCGGCGCCGAAGAGCTCCTTGGCGCGGCGGATGGCCAGGGATTCCGCCGAATCCACCTGCTCGCAACCGCCGTAATAGCGGCGGCCGGGGTATCCTTCCGCGTATTTGTTCGTGAGAACGCTTCCCTGAACCGCGAGAACGGCTGGGCTGGCGAAGTTCTCCGAGGCAATCATCTCGAGCGTGCCGGTCTGGCGGGCGTATTCTCCTTCCAAGGCGGCGGCGACGTCGGGATCGGCGCGGCGGACGGTTTCAATCGCCTGAATCATCGGGGCCTCTCTGTGCGTCTTGGGGCGCGGTCGTATGGTTTTCGTT
>DATKZW010000006.1:0-3338 GCA_035527775.1 Sumerlaeia bacterium
CCACTACAATCTAGGAATAGTCCTCACCCAGCTGGGCCGACACGACGAAGCCCTGAGCCGCTACAATGAGGCCATCGGTTTGCGCCCCGATTTTGCGGAAGCGCAGAAGGAGGCGGGCGTTCTCTGCGTGATGATGGGCAGGATGGAGGAAGCGATCGAGCGCCTCTCAGCAGCCCTGAAGCTGAGACCTGACTGGCCCGAGGCGGCGGTGGAACTGGCGTGGATTCTGGCCACGGAGCCGGACGAGGCTTTGCGCGACGGCCCCCGGGCCGTCGATCTGGCTGAAATGGCTTGCCGCAGCAAGGGGGGAGAGGACAACGCGGCGTACCTTGACACCCTTGCCGCGGCGTACGCCGAGGCGGGACGATTCCAGGAGGCAGAGCAGACGGCGGAGAAAGCGGGGGCGCTGGCTCGCACAGCGGGCCAACTGGACCTGGCCGCCGAGATCGAGGCCCGGCAATGGGTTTACGCGGCGGGCAGTCCCTACCACCAAGGAGCCGCTCCCTGAGAGCGCTCTCCCTTCCTCGTTCGTCCGGTCACCTCCTTCGGCCCTTTCGGCTGTAAGTGCCCTCTTCGGCAAGTTGCTTGAAGAGTTTCTCCGGCGCTCTGACCAGAGCCCCCGCAAACTCCATCTCCCAATCGTCATCCGTGCCCTCCACGCCATCCGGCCCGAAAGAGATGATGACTGTCCGGGTGGAATAGATGACCATGGGCGCCCCCCAGGCGTCGTCCGTCTTGTCAGAGGCAATCGAGCCCTCTTCGCGAACTTCGCCCAAGGAGACGGGGTAGGCGCCCTTCTGGGAGAGGTACGCATTCACGGCGACGGAGACGGCGCGCATGCGGAGGAAGTTCTCGTAGAATTGGATCAGTTCCGGATCCTTCTTTTCCGCGGAGCCCGCGGGGAGAACGCGATTGGCGATGGACTTCGTGATCCGGCTGATGAGCCCTTTCGTCTCCTGCGGGCCTCTCGCTTCCTCGCCGGGGCGAAAGAAGAAAGAGATGGCGCCCAGAACAAGAATGACGATTCCGGCCACGAGGACGACGGGGTGGAACCGGCCTTTTCGTGTCGTGTCTTGTTCGGTCTCGTTTCTGACGCTTACCTTCAGTCCTCTGTCGAGACCGAGGTCGCGCCTCTCTGCCGGCGCGGCAGACGAGACGGCCGCCGCTGCCGCTCCCGAGCCGGCTTCGGTCGCGGGCGGAGCGGGTTGGCGCGCTTCCGCCCGGGCGATCTGGGCGAGCTTGACGGCGTCGAGGTCGGAAATCAGCGTGTCGTAATCCTGGTAGCGATCGTTGGGGTCCCGAGCCAGCATGCGCATGACGACGTCATTGAGGTCGTCGGGGACATCGGGGTTCCGCTCTCTGAGAGGGATCGGGGTCGAAGACAGGTGCAATTGGATCAGCTCGGCGTCGGTGTCGGCCTCATAGGGTGGTTGGGCGGCGAAGAGGTGGTAGAACGTCCCACCGGCGGAGTAGACGTCGGAGCGCAGATCGAGCCCTAGATTCCTGCACTGCTCGGGCGACATGTATCGCGGCGTCCCGGCCAACTTGGGAGGGGGGGCGCCCTCCGGCCTCTGTTCCCACAGGATCCTGGATAGTCCGAAGTCCACGATCTTTAGCTGGTGGCTTCGGGAGTCCATGATCAGATTGCCGGGCTTGACGTCGCAGTGGATCACGTTTTCGAGATAGGCGGCCCGAAGCCCCTGGCATGTCTGGAGCGCCAGGTCAATCATCAGCGTGAGGTTCAGGCTCGTTCTCTGCCGGATGAGCTGCTCCAGGGTTGGACCGTTGACCAGTTCCATGACGATGTAGGGTTGACCGTCTTCCGTTGCTCCGCTGTCATAGACGTGGGCCACGTTCGGGTGTCTGAGCCTCGCCACGCTGGCGGCCTCTCGCCGGAAACGCGCCACCGCCTGTGCGTCGGCAAGCAGACCTTTCCTGAGGACTTTGATCGCCACGGCGCGGTCGCTCCCCGGGTCGCGCCCCTTGAGAACCTGGCCCATGCCGCCGCGAGCCACTTCCGAGACGATCACATACTTGCCTACCTTCCGTTCGTCGGGGGTCTCTTCCAGGGCAATCTCTCGCATCGTCCTTTTCTCTATCTGCAAGGCTGCGACGCTTCGCCGTCCTTCGGGTCTTCCCGGCGATGGGCGAGCGCGACTCGGACCCGAACGCGGCCGGGTCGTTGTCGCTTGCCTGGACTTCCCCGGACTGGCTCACCCGGGACTGGGGCGGCGGGATGGGCGTATTCTCAGCGCGCCTTCTCCGCGTTCGCCTCGAGCAAGCGGAGCATTTTCTCGGCTTCCGGGATCAGGTGTGCCTGCGTGGGATCGTCGCGACAGACCTTCAAGTAGCGCTGAAACGCTTCAGCGGCCCGCGGGTCGTTTGTCTGGTTCAGATTGTATGCTTTGTTGTAAAGGGCGTTTCCGTTGAGAGGGTCCTTCTTCAGGACGCGATCGCCCGCCTCGATGGCTTTGCCGTACTGGCCCAGCTGGGTATAGGCCACGCTGACGAAAGTCATCAAGTCCTCACCGTTGTTGCCTTTGGCGAGGTACGCCTCCCCGCGGTCGGCGCAGGCGGCGTACTGCCCGGTGTAATACAGACGAGCAATCAGAGCGGACTGGTACTCGGTGTTCGTGGGCTCAAGAGTCAGCGCCTTTTCAAGGACCTGAAGGCCCGCGTCGGAGTCCGACGGGTAGCGCCGACTCTCCTCAAACAGTCTGCGCGCTTCCTCGACGCTTTCCGGCTTCTCCACGTGCTGCTCGGAACTCGGCTGGGCGGACACAGGCGCTTCCGTCGGCGAGGGGCCTGGGGGTTCATCGCGGCGCCCTTCCGCGTCGCCAGTCGGCGTTGGACGCGGCCCCGGTTCAGGCGAGAGGGTGGGGGCTGCTTGGGGCATCGGTTGGGGCATTGGCGTCGGTTCCGGCGTCGGCTGGAGCTTCGCGGAAGGTTCCGGCATCGGCGCCGTTGTGTGCGGCGCCGGCCTTGACGTCGGCGGCCTCGATTTCATCCTCTCCGCTCGTTTGGGCGTTTTCTTGGGCGGAGGCAGAGCCCGCGCGGCCGGCTCGCCGGAGTCAGCTCCTGAGAAGGTGGGGTCCGGCAGGGGATCCCCCAAGCGAGTGTGCAACGCTCTGTTCTCCTCGCGCAGGCGGTCGTTCTCCAGGCGCAGCTGCTCGATCTCCCCGGCCAAAGCCTCGACCCGCGCCGGAAAAGCCCCAGCACGGGATGTCGGCAAGAGCCGAGCGCCGGATCCGGTCTGAACCCACGCGCGATCTCCCTCTCCCGCGGGGGAGGGAACCGGGCTGAGGATGGCCCGCTGCAACGTCTCCACGAGCGGGGGA
>DATKZW010000007.1:0-3261 GCA_035527775.1 Sumerlaeia bacterium
TGGGGTTCCAGGCCGATTTGCGCGACTACGGGATCGGCGCTCAGATCCTGCGCGATCTGGGCTTGCACGAACTGCGGCTCATGACCAACAACCCCCGTAAGATCGTCGGCCTCGAAGCCTACGGCCTGAAAGTCGTCGCCCGCGTTCCCCTCGAGACCGGGCAGCACGAATTGAACCGGGAGTACCTGAAAGTCAAGAAAACCAAGATGGGGCACTTGCTCGGAGAGAGCGATGACTGAGACAGCGATGGCGCCGCACGGCCGCCCTCGGCTGCGGCCTCCCAAGACGAGATTGTGGCACAGCCGCCCTCGGCGGTGCTCCCCGCATGGCGCCGCGCCCGGCGTCCGCAGCAAGGACCCTTGCGGGAATCAAGGCCCCGAAACCAGCAACGTCTTACTTGTTTCCGGTATTCCGCGACTCGGAACTCTGAACCTGCAACTCTGAACTTCCTCAGGAGGTCACACTATGCCCAAGGTCTACGAAGGCAAGCTGGACGCCACCGGTCTGAAAGTCGCCATCGTCAACAGCCGGTTCAACGACTTCGTCACGTCGAAACTCGAGGCGGGCGCGCTCGACGCTTTGACGCGCCACGGCGCCGCGGACAAGAACATCGCGATCTACCGCACGCCAGGCGCTTTCGAGATTCCGCTGGTGGCGGACAAGTTGGCGAAGTCCGGCAAGTTCGATGCGATCATCTGCCTGGGAGCCGTCATCCGCGGGGGAACGCCTCACAACGTCTACATCAGCAGCGAGGTGGCGAAAGGCGTGGCCCAAGCCGCGCTGGCCAGCGGCGTGCCGGTCGCGTTCGGCGTTTTGACGACCGACACGGTGGAGCAGGCGATCGAACGCGCTGGCGCGAAGTCGGGCAACAAGGGTTTCCAGGCCGCCATGGCCGCCATCGAGGCGGCAAATCTGTACCGCGAGATTGGCTAGAGGCCCCATGCCCGCCGTCGAGCTGGTTCACGTCACGAAGATCCATCCCTTGCGGAGCGTCCGCGCCCGGAGCTTCAAGCATCTCCTGCTGTCCTTGTTCCGCCAACGGCGCGTGCGGGAGGACACGATCACCGCGGTCGACGACGTTTGCCTGGAGGTTCCCGAAGGGCAAGCGCTCGGCGTCATCGGCGCCAACGGCGCGGGGAAAACCTCCCTCCTGAGCTTGATCGCCGGCATCACGCCGCCCACGCGCGGAGAGATCCACACGAAAGGACGGGTTCTTCCTCTCCTGGAGCTCGGCGCTGGGTTCCACCCGGATCTCAGCGGTTACGAGAACATTCTTCTTCAGGGAACGCTTCTTGGCTTCAAGCGCTCGGAGATGAGCCAAATGCTCCCCTCCATCGTCGAGTTCGCCGAGCTGGAGGAGTTCATCCACATGCCGGTCCGCCATTACTCCAGCGGCATGTACCTTCGTCTCGCGTTCTCGATCTCGGCGCACGTGGGACCCGACGTTCTTCTCGTGGACGAGGGTTTTGCCGTGGGGGACCTTTACTTTCAGCAGAAATGTCTCAGGAAAATGGAGGAGTTTCACCGTCGGGGAATCGCCCTGCTTATCGTCACCCACGACATCAACCTGGCAGAGCGCGTCTGCGACGAGGTGGTCTGGATCGACCGGGGGCGAATCATTGAGCGAGGCGCCCCATCCCGGATCGCGCAGCGCTACAAGAGGAGGATGTTCGAGACCGCTTATCCCGAACCCATCCCTCTCGCCCACCGCGAGCAGGCGGCGAAAACCCAGGAAGGTCGTTACGGGAGCGGCCTCGTCACTTTCGACTTCCTCGATTTCCGGGACGAGAACGGGCGCGTGAGCCATACTTTCCTCCAGGGCCGCCCCATGGAAATCCGCATGCGCTACCACGTGCACGAACCCGTGCCCGACATGCATTGCATGGTCTACATGCAATCCGACAAGGGCCACGGCGCCGCCTGCATCTCAACCCTCGAGATGAATCAACCGATCCGGCCTTACCCGGGCGGAGGCGTTGTGGCCTTCCGGATCGAGCGCCTGGACCTGGGACCCGGTCGGTACCGGACCATCGCGTCCATCTGCTCGGGGGACATTCAGGACAAGGCCTCCCTTTGCGACCTGCACGTGCGCGTCATAGGCTTCCTCGTCGAGAGCCCTCCCGAGCTGAGCAAGATCGCGGCGACGGAAGTCCCCGTTCGCTGGCGGCATCTCCCCGGCAACCTTTCGAAGGCATCGGATGCGGGCGCCTAATGAAGCCGAGAAATCTATTGACACCGTCCGCCCGGCTTCCGATTCTGAACCGAAAGCAAGCGGCGGGACCCGGCGGCGCGTTGCCCCACCCTGCGTCAGATCTTTGTGGCACAGCCGCCCTCGGCTGTGAGCGCTGGGGCCGAACGGAGCCCGACGGAAAGTCGGCGAGATCATGAAGCCCTGCCGATCTTCCGTCGTGAGAACGGAGCATGCGGCAAGATGAGCCAGGCGGAAACCTGCCCGAGGGAGTATCTCCGACGCCCGGACGAGGAACTGATCCAGGCGATCCGCGCCGTTAAAGCCCAAAAAGGCGAAACGATCACGATTCTCGGCCACCACTATCAGGATGCGGCGATCATCGCCCTGTCGGACTTCATCGGCGATTCCTTCAAACTGTGCCGCGACGCGGCCCGCGCTTCCGCCAAATACATCATCTTCTGCGGGGTGCGCTTCATGGCCGAAAGCGCTCGTGTGGTGGCGCGGCCGGACCAGGTCGTCCAGCACCCGGAGGCCACGGCGGGCTGCCCCATGGCCGATATGGCCGACATCGAGCAGGTCGAAGAAGCATGGAAGATCCTGACCGCCATGCAGGGCGAGCGGCCGCAAGGACGCCGTCGCCGGATTGTTCCCGTGACCTACATGAACTCGGACGTGGAGATTAAGGCCTTCTGCGGCCGCAACGGCGGCGTCGTCTGCACCTCCTCGAACGCGGCTCGCGCCTTTGAGTGGGCATGGCGGCGCGGCGAGACCATTCTCTTTCTTCCCGACGAGCATCTCGGGGTCAACACGGCCGTCCAGAGCGGCATGGCGCCGGAAGACGTTCTGGTCTGGGACCCGGCGCGGCCGCAACAGGAGGAACGCGACGAGCGCTTCGCCACCGCCGACCTAGTAGTGTGGAAGGGCTACTGCCACGTGCACACGCACTTCACGCTCGACCAGGTCCAACGAGCGCGCGCGCAGTATCCCGGCGCCCACGTGATCGTCCACCCCGAGTGTCCCCGCGAAGTCGTCGCCGCGGCCGACTCCAACGGGTCGACCGCCGCCATCGT
>DATKZW010000008.1:0-2067 GCA_035527775.1 Sumerlaeia bacterium
CGAGAATCAACCCGAACTTCGGCAAACTCGAAGCCGGGTATCTCTTTCCCGAGATCGGGCGACGGGTCCGGACGTTTCAGGAGAAGAACCCGAGCGCAAGAATCCTGCGCCTCGGCATCGGCAACACGACCGAGCCGCTGACGCCCACGGTCATTAACGGCCTTCGGCAAGGGGTGGATCTCCTGGCCGACGTCGCCACGTACACGGGCTACGGCGACGAGCAAGGCGTAGTCGCGCTTCGCGAGGCGCTGGCCCGGCGCTATGCCCGCTGCGGCGCTTCCCTCGAACCCGATGAGATCTTCGTGAGCGACGGCGCCAAGCCCGACTCGGCCAACATCCAGTCCATTTTCGGCGTCGACAACGTCGTCGCCGTGCAGGACCCGGCTTACCCCGTCTACGTCGACACGAACGTCATCGCGGGTCGAACCGGAAAATGGAAAGGCGACCGGTACGAGGGTCTCGTTTACATGCCGTGCACGGAGGAGAATGGTTTTTTCCCGGATCTGCCGAAAGAGAAGGTCGACCTCATCTACGTCTGCAGCCCCAACAACCCGACCGGCGCCGTGGCCACGAAGGAGCAGTTAAAGACCTTCGTCGACTACGCCGTCGCGCAACGGGCCGTCATCATTTTCGACGCGGCCTACGCGGCCTTCATCTCCGACCCGCGCTTGCCCCGGACCATCTACGAGGTGGAGGGCGCGCGGCGCTGCGCCATCGAAATCAACAGCTTCTCCAAGGAGGCGGGATTCACCGGCGTGCGGCTCGGCTGGGCGGTCCTTCCGAAATCCCTCGAATGCGAGGATGGCAAGCCCGGCGTTCTCAATCGTCTATGGTTCCGCCGCCAGACCACGATGTTCAACGGCGCCTCGAACATCGTCCAGCGCGGCGCTCTGGCCGTCCTGTCGCCCGAGGGGCAGAAGGAGTGCCGCGCGCTCGCGGATTACTACATGGCCAACGCGCGCGTGATCCGCGAGGGCCTGGAGAGCGTCGGCCTTCGCTGTTTCGGAGGCGTCAACGCTCCCTACGTTTGGATGAAGACGCCGAACGGCCTGAGTTCCTGGGAGTGCTTCGACAAGATGCTCGAGGAAGCCCACGTCGTCGGCACGCCCGGTTCCGGCTTCGGCCCGAGCGGCGAAGGCTATTTCCGCCTCAGCGCTTTCGGCCACGCCGAGGACATCGAGAGGGCGGTGGCGAGCATCCGGGAGAATCTGCGGCTCTAGCGCTCCGAGCCAGGAGCAATCACCGATGAAAAGGAAGGACCGCCGCCCGGCGGCTTTTACGCTGATCGAACTGCTGATCGTCGTCGCCATCATTGCGATCCTGGCGGCTATCGCCGTTCCGAATTTCCTCGAAGCCCAGATTCGATCCAAGGTCTCGCGCGCCCAGACCGACATGCGGAGCGTCGCCACCGGCCTCCAGGCCTATGCCGTCGACCACTCGACCTTCCCCGCCGACTACATCGTCGGCCTCCATTTTCTCACGACGCCCATCGCTTACATCAGCGCATTTCCTCCCGATCCTTTCAAGGAGGCGTGCGGCCCCTATCACTACGGAACGGGCAATCCCTCGAGTTCGGAGACTTGGCCGAAGAGCATGTTCGCCGTCGTCTCTCACGGACCGGACCTCAACGACGACACGCACACCGTTCGCGAGTTCCCTTTCACCCGCGTCGCGTGCCCCTACGACCCCACCAACGGCAGCCGTAGCGACGGCGATCTTTACCGCCTGAATCCGGACGGCCAACTGCGCAACTACCTCAGCGACGCGAATCCCGATTTCCAGTAGACCTCGATCGCCCTCTGACGGCGACGAGCCGGCCGCGCCGCGGCTTGGCGATTTCGACCAGAACGCCTACCTCGCCAAGAATCAACCGCCTGCGACTGCCGGACCGCGGCCAAGCAAAGGCCGAAAATTCCTCGCATCTCTCCCTGAATTCAACTCCCAAGTGCAACAGGTGGTGTGGCCCCGAAGAATACTTCGTTGGGCGTCTTGAAGCCAAGCGCTTTCCTCGGTCGATTGTTGAGTTTGTCCATGACTGTCTGGATCTCCTCGGCGGTGATGGTGAGA
>DATKZW010000009.1:0-6119 GCA_035527775.1 Sumerlaeia bacterium
ACATGGAGGCGAATCCGACGGGCCTGCATAGCGGGGGCTGGATTCCTTACTACTGGTGCTACCTGAAGGACTACGCGTACGCCTGCAACATGATCTACGACCCGACGAACGGCACGCGGAGCGACGGCAACATCATCCGCGCCGGCGGAGACTTGCCGGGCATTGACGCAGTGATCGCCGGCGGTTAGTCGGAAGTCTGAGCCAAGGCGACCGGAGACGTGCGCGTGTCGAGGGGAAACCGCGGAACACGGGGGGAGTGCCAGGGGACTCCCTCTATCCTTGGCGCAACTCCAATGGGGACCGGCCGGTCTGCCGCCGCATGAGGCGCGAGAAGTAAGCGGGATCGCGGTAATCGCAACGCCAAGCAATCTCCGAGACGGGCGTCCTCGTGTGGCGAAGCAGAGATATCGCGTTCCGCACACGAACACGCTTGAGGCGCTCCCCCCTGGAGTTGGCTTGGCTGCCGAGTCCCCCTGAGCCGCTAAGAAAGTCCAAGATTTGCTTCGATCCTCCTCTTGCCTTACCATGCGTCGCGGGTGCTATGATTGTCAAGGGCGCTGCACCGTTGGTCGAGGACGACTGAGTCGAGATAATGCCCAAGAGAGAGCGCAGCATGGCTAAGAGCCCATCCGAAGACCTGTGGCGGCCATGCCTAAACCCGTTTGGGCATACATCGTTTCCGGCGCCGCCCGGACGGGACTTGGCTTTCCGGATAGGCTCTGATAGTCCAACCTTTGCGGGGCGCCCCGCCGCTCTGCGGCGACCACACAGTTGAGAGGAAGGAGTTCCGTGTCATGAGGAAAAGAGGCCCACGCTCACCTGAGAACCCCGGCGCGTCCAATCCAAACGGCGATAGGAGCCGCGCTCCGCGGACGTGTTCTGCGGGAGAAGCGTTCACCCTGATCGAGCTTCTCATCGTGGTGGCCATCATCGCGATCTTGGCCGCGATCGCGGTTCCGAATTTCCTGGAGGCCCAGACCCGGTCCAAGGTCGCGCGCGTGCAGTCCGACATGCGCACGCTGTCCGGGGCGCTCCAAGCCTTCTACGTGGATCATGGCTGGTTCATCTTTTCGGGGGGGGAACGTTTCCAGCACATCGTCGACCCGATGTGGTCCTTGCCGGGGTGGTACACTCCTCCGCAAGGCTATCCGGAAGCGACGTTGACGACGCCAGTGGCCTACATTTCGTCCGTGTTGTTCGACGTTTTCGCCAAGCCGCGGACCATCTCGTCGGGAATGAGCGAGGTTTCGCAGCAAGGGGGCGGCTGGATGTACGGCACGGACCGCACGTTGAAGAGGGCTTTCTGCTTGGAGAGCTTTGGTCCGGACGGAGTGGGGAGTCTTCCCGACGCCGGGGGGCGCGATTGGGGGTGCTTCGCCACGATGTACGACGAGGAGGGGCCTCAGGAGACCCGCCGCCTCTTTCTCGTCGGAATGGGCGTGACGAACTACCCCGGCGCCTACGACGCCTCCAACGGAACTCGAAGCGACGGCGACATCGTCCGCTTCAGCGAATAGGCTTCCCTGGTTTTTCTGAACGCCGCGGGGTCGCCTCGCGAGGCGCGGCGCGATCCGGCGACCAGAAGCCTGGGCGCGGCGTTCCCGAAAGGGAGCGTCGCTTCTGCGCATGGGATCCGGTCTGAGAGGAGAGCGTCATGAGCTGCAAGATGGCGTTGATCGGCGGGGGCAGCTGCAACTGGACGCCGACGCTGGCGAAGGACCTTTTCCTCCGGGAAGGACTGAAAGGCGGCGAACTCGTGCTGGTGGACATCGATCCCGAAGCGGCGGAACTGCTGCGGCGCTACTGCGTCCTGGCGGCGGAGAGGGCGGGGACAGGGTGGACGGTGGCGGTCGAGGACCTCGAGCCGGCCTTGGACGGCGCGAGCGCCGTCTGCATTTCCATCCAGACCGGCGATCTCGACATGATGCACCTCGACTACACGATTCCGGAGGAGTTCGGCGTGTATCACACGGTGGCCGACAGTGTCGGTCCGGGAGGCGTTTCGCGGTCGTTGCGCAACATCCCCGTGTTTCTCGACATTGCGCGCAAGATGGAGAGACGATGTCCGAATGCATGGATGGTGCACGTGACGAACCCCCTCAATCAGCTCACGCGCGCCGTGGCGAAGGAGACTTCTGTCCGGTGCGCCGGACTGTGTCACAACTACGAAGGAACCATTGCGTTTCTCGCCCGATTCTTCGGGGTCGACGTCGAGGACGTGGAGGCCGTGAGCGTGGGAGTCAACCACGGGACTTGGCTGAAGGACATCACGGTCCAAGGAAAACCCATGGACTCCGCCAAACTCACGGTGGAGAACTACCTGCGCTTTGAGGCCCGGCAGATCGGGCCGATCGAGTCCGGCACGACGGATGACCGGATCGAGCGCATGTTCGGCGAGGATCGAACGCTCAGCTATCTTCTGCCGGTGGAGCTTTTCGAGGCGTTGGGCGTGTTCCCCGTCGGCAGCGCGCCGCACGTGGCCGAGAACCTTCCCTTCTACCTGAACGATCTCGAAACGATTCGGCGCCATCGCATCCGGCGCAAGGGGGTTTTGCCCGTGCGCCGCGAGGCGAAGAAGCGGCGGGGGGGCGAGATCCTCGACATCGTTGAGGGGCGCGCCGAGTTGGGCGAACTGAGGGCGTCGCGCGAGGGCCTTTCCAGCGTGGTCGAATCGCTCGCAACGGGCAAGCCCTCTCGCGTCGTCGCGACGATGCCCAACGCGGGGCAGGTCAGCAATCTTCCGCCGGACGTCGTCGTCGAGACGTGGGCCCGCGTCAGCGGGAGCGGCATTTCGCCGATAGCCAGCGGGCCGATCCCGAAAGCGGTTCTCGGACTCGTGCAGCAGGTGGTTGGCGAAATCGAGCTGACCGTCGAAGCGGCCGTCGCGGGAGATCGAAAGAAGGCGGCTCAGGCGATGTACGTCTCTCCGCTTCTGCACGAGAAGGACCGCGCGGGCGAGCTGGCCGATAGGCTGATCGAGGCAACCAAGGACTACCTGCCCCAATTCCGGCGCTGATCTGCCAATCGGCGTCGCGCCCGCCGCAGACGGACGGAGAAGTGCGAGACCGGCGGCAGACGGATTTTCGTTGAAAGAGCGGGATTTCGTGGTCATGTTCGGGGGCCGCGACCTTGATCTCGCGAGTTTCGAGGAACGCGCGGAGAAGAGGACGGGACTCGTGCACGGGTCTTTGGAGCGAGTTCGCGCCGTCATCCAAGGCGAAATGCCGGACCGGGCGCCTTTGTACGAACTGCTGCGGAACGACGCCGTCATCAGTCACTTCGCCGGAGAGACCTTGAGCGTGGAGAACGGGCGGGAGCTCGTCTACCGGGCTTACGCCCCCGCTGTGGACGCCACGCGCCCGGCCGTCCGCGCTCCGGACAACGAAGAAGAAACGGTCCTCGATGACGGGAGAAAGCAGTGGAAACGCCGCTGGACGATGTGGACCGAGCCGGTTGTCTACGCCGACCCGGGGACCTACGCTTCCGCAAAGCGCAAGTTCATTGACGCATTCGATCCCGCGTGGAACGACGCGAAGCAGGAAGCCATGGACCGCGCGCTCGAGCATATCGCGGCCGAGCGGGAGCGCCTAGGCGAAGTGTTTTTCTTTCCGGGCGGTCCCGGCCTTGGGCTCATGGGGATGTTCGGCGAGGTCGGACTGTCCGAGTTCTGTCTGTACCTCGCGTACTATCCGGACCTGATCGACGAACTCCTCGGGTGCAACGCTCTGGGCGCCGTTTCGTGGATCGAGCATCTACCCTCGGATCATGGAATCGAAGCCGTGTTCTCGGGGGACGACATCGCGTTTCACTCCGGGCCGCTGTTTGCCCCGAAATGGTTCGAGGAGCACTACTTCCCGCGCTTTGCGCGCGTGTGCGACGCCTACCACAAGCAGGGCGTCAAGGTCTTGTTTCACTCCGACGGCAATCTGAATCTCATTCTCGACGGCTTGGTCGAGGCCGGAATCGACGGCCTGAACCCGATCGAGGTCCTGGCGGGCATGGACGTCGGCGAAATCCATCGCCGGCATCCGCATCTCTTCATGGCCGGCGGCATCGACGTCTCGCAACTGCTCCCTTTTGGCGCTCCGCGGGCCGTGAGAGACGCCGTTCGACGGACGATCGACGCGGCGGAGGGCCGGATCATGATCGGGAGCACCACGGAGCTGAACAACGAGGCGCCTCTAGAGAACTACCTTGCCCTCCGGGACGCAGTCCTGGAATACTCATACTGAAGCGCGCACATCCGGCGCGATGCAATGAGGAGCCCATGATGAACCGTCGAGAACGCTATCTCGAGACCATGCTCTTCGGCGCCCCGGACAAGATCCCTTTCGCTCCGGGAGGTCCGCGGGAGTCGACGCTCAGGACGTGGCGCGCGCAAGGCCTTCCGGAAGACGCGAACTGGTTCGAGACGCTGAAGAAGAAGATCGAGTTCGAGGACGACCCTCCCGGCAAGCCAGTGCCCCCGCTGGGCGTTTCGTTTCTTATGAACCCCATGTTCGAGGAAAAGGTGATCGAGAAGCGCGAGCAAAGCCTGGTGGTGCAGGACTGGAAGGGAAACGTCTGCGAGATTCTGGACGTCTACGACGTCTCGTACCTGCGGCAAGCCAAGGATTTCGTGACGAGACGCTGGCTCAAGCTTCCCGTCGAGAGCCGCAAGGACTGGGAGGCGATGCGGGCGCGCTACGATACCAAGGACCCCGCACGGTTCCCGCAGGATTTCGACGCGCGCTGCGTCGCCTGGCGCGGGCGCGAGGACGTCTTGGGCGTCGCCGTCCACGGACCGTACTGGCAGTTGCGCGAGTGGGTGGGCGCCGAGCAGTTGTGCCTCCTTTTCCTGACGGATCCCGACTTCGTTCGCGACATGATCCGGTTCTGGGCCGATTTCGTGTCGACGATGCTTGCCGAAATCCTCCGGCGCGTGGACATCGATCATTTCTTCATCAACGAAGACATGGCTTTCAAGGAACACAGCTTCATCTCGCCCGACATGGCGCGCGAGTTCCTGGCGCCTTGCTGGCGCCAATGGGTCGAGCAGGCGCGGGCGGGCGGAGCGCGGGTCCTCGAGGTGGACTCCGACGGCTACGCGGGCGGACTGATCCCGGTCTGGATCGAGGCGGGATTCAACTGCTCGAGCCCGAACGAGGTCGCGGCGGGCTGCGACGTGGTCGAGTTTCGAGAGCGCTTCGGCCGGAAAATGGCCCTCCGCGGCGGGATCGACAAACGGCTCATGGCCAAGGGGGGGCGGACGCTGCGCGACGAGCTCGAGCGCATCATCCCGGCGATGCTCAAGGAGGGCGGATTCATTCCCGGATGCGACCACGGCGTTCCGCCGGACGTGTCCTGGCCCCATTTCGTGGAGTACGCCCGGCGCCTTGCCGAGCTGACGGGATGGGTCAAGGGCTAATCCCTTTGCCCGAACGAAGAAGAGAGGAGGCATCTTGAGCGATGGATGGGACATTCCCTAGACGGGGCTTCACTCTGATTGAGCTGCTGATCGTCGTGGCGATTATCGCCATTCTGGCGGCGATCGCGGTTCCGAATTTCCTGGAGGCGCAGGTCCGCTCCAAGGTCGCCCGGGTGAAGTCGGACTTTCGCTCGATCAAAGTCGGCATGGAAAGCTACGCCGTCGACAACAACCGCTACCCGCTGGACTACGATTCGGGGGATGGCCCCGGCGGGGTCGGCCACAACGACTTCATGACGTGGGTGGCCCTGACGACGCCGGTGGCGTATCTCACGTCGGTGCTTGAGAATCCCTTCCGTGACCCGCGCGCGCCAAAGAACCCCCATGCGGATATCGAGGTGTACGAGTTCTGGGGCGGGGCCTGGTTCCGGCAGAGCGACTCGCTGGGGCAGTTCGGCGTCGCCTATCGGATCACGTCCGTGGGCCCGGATCTGTACCGGGACGGCGCGCCCAGCGCCCAGGACATCCAGCAACAAACCGCGGCCTTCGCGGATTGCGTATACGATCCGACCAACGGGACGCGCTCGGGCGGGGACCTGCTGGCGACGAACCAGACGATCTACTGATGGCTCCGTCGCGCGCGGAAGGCGCGCGATAGTCGGTCCGTGAGAAGAGCCTGAGAAGAAAGGGGGGGAACCATGTCCCGGGAACA
>DATKZW010000010.1:0-3597 GCA_035527775.1 Sumerlaeia bacterium
TGATGCACGACGCGCTCGAGGAATCGGGCGAGAGCCTCGAGATCTTCGGGAATCCCGCTTCGCCGATCGACGGTTATCTCTCGCCGTCCCTGATGAAACGCTACAACGCGTTGTTCGACGAGGCCGAGAAGGCCGTCGCCGGGGAGCCTGATGTCCTGGAAAGAGTGCGCACGGCGCGCCTGCCCATCCAATACGCCGCGCTGGAACAGGCGAAACGCGCCGGGACGGGCGAGAGAGGCGTTTTCGTCCCCGGCGCGGCGGGGGAGTGGAAAGTCCGCCCCGAGATCGTTGCGCAATTGGGCGCCTGCGTGGAGCGCTGCAACAAGGCCAAGATCTCCCGTCTGAGCGAGTGGCACACAACGCCGGACGAGTACCGCGAGAAGTACTTGCAGTTCCTGGAGCGCAAGCCCGTCGCCCATCTGGCTCTGGGCAAGAAGGCGGCCTTCGCGACGCCTTACAGTCCGAAGTATCCCGCCAGCGGCGACACGGGCCTCACCAACGGCATCCGCGGCGGAGACAGCTTCGAACTCAACTGGGTCGGCTTCGAAGGAACCGACGTGGAGATCGTCGTCGACCTGGAGCGGCCGGTCCCCATAGGGAGCATCCGCATGGATTTCATCCAGGCCTCGGACTTCTGGATCTTTCTGCCCAAGCGGGTCAGCTACTTCGTTTCTGAAGACGGCGAGGGTTTCAGGCGAGTCGCCGAAATCGGACACGACTCGCCGGAAACAAAGGACGCCGACGGCGTCCGCACCTTCGCAGCCGAACTGGACGGCGCCCAAGCGCGCTACGTCCGAGTCCGCGCCGTAAGCCGCAAAACGTGCCCCGAATGGCACGTGGGCGCGGGAGGCCCTTGCTGGCTCTTCACCGACGAGATTATTGTGGAATAGGAAAAAGGCTCCGCCAGGAGGGCGACCAGGACTGAGAGCGCCGCCAGGGCGTCGCAAGGACGGAGTGATGGATACTGGGGCGAAAGTCGCCCGTCGGAGACGGCCTCCCACACTCCATCTCAGCGTGGGAGGCGGCCTCCGGCCAGCGAAAGCAGCGCCTTGAATCATGCTTCCCAGAGAACGCGTCATCCACGTTATCAACCGCCGCAAGCCCGACAGGATCCCTCTTTACGGTTGGGTGGGCGCCAATCTGGGGGAGGAGATCTCCCAGGCCTTCGGCTCCGTCGAGGCCTTCGAGGACCGGTACGAGTTTGACCTCGCCCATCTCTGGCCGGGCGTGCCGTGTTACTCGCAGAGCGATTGCGAGCGGATGCAGAAGGAGTTTCAGGGCGCGATGAAGCCGCGCGATCTCCTGGAATTCCCCATGGCCGATCCAGACGACGAGGACGGTTACGTCTCGCTCGCGGAGCAGATCCGGCGCCACAAAGTCGAGCGGGGGCGTTTCGTCTACGCGCAGACGCCCGGCTTCTTCGAAGCGCACAACGGGTTCTTCGGAATCGAGAACCACCTCGCGTATCTGTTGATGCACGAGGACGACCTGCACGAAGTGTATCGCCGCCAGGCCGAATGGACGCGCCGGTTCGCCGTGAATTGCCTGGAACTCGGCGTCGACATGGTCCACGTCTCCGACGACTGGGGCGCCCAGAACGGCTTGATGTTCAGCGCCGAAACGTGGTGGCGGCTCATCTATCCGTACCACAAGACGATTTGCGACGCCGTTCGCCGGTGGGGAGGCTACGTCAGCCTCCACAGCGACGGGAACAACACGAGCATCTTGGACGGCATCGTGAAACTGGGCTACGACGTTTTCCACCCCCACCAGGAGTCTGCCGGGATGGACCTTCAAGTCTTTCGCGCCAAGTACATGGACCGATTCACGGTCCTCGGGGGGCTGGACATCCAGACGACTCTCGGGTTCGGCAGGACGGACTTCGTGAAGGCGGAGATCGAGCGCGTCCTGCGCATGTTTCCGGATCGGGGACTCATGTTCTGCACCTCCCATTTTGTGCAGAACCATTGCTCCATTAAGGAATTGACGCTTGCATACGATACGGCGTACACCTTGTGTCGTGAGGTATGCCGGCCGCGCCGGGAAACGGTGGTTTTCGACGCTCGGGCCGTGCGCGCCCGGGTTGCGCCGAAGACTCCCGCACGAACGCTCCAGAAGCGGGGCCGCCGCATGCGGCGCCGCGGCATTGTCACCCGCGAACCCGCGAAGGCGAACCGCCTTCGGCGCGCGTCAGCGAGACATTGAGAACCGGCCGCGGCGACGGCCCGCCTCGCTTAGCGGTGACAGGTACGGGACGGTCCAGCTATGACAGAGCCAATCACTCAACTCACGGCGAACGATTTCGAGGAGGCGATGGATTTCTTCAACCTCGTCTTCAGCGTTTACGCCCCTCACGACTTCGAGAATATGCTGCCCCACGTCTATCGTCCGACGGACGAGCAGATGGGCTACAACTACGCGATCAAGACAGGCGGGCGCATCCGCGCCGCTGTCGGCATGCTTCCCATCGCGTGGCAGGTGGGGGGCGTCGAACTGCGCGTGGCCGGGATCGGCGGGGTCTCGACCCACCCGAAATGGCGCAGCCACGGGTTCATGAAGGCGCTCATGAACCATTGTCTCGGTCGGATGAAGGAGCAAGGCTATCATGCTTCGTGGCTCGGCGGCCAACGCCAGCGCTACCTCTACTTCGGCTACGAGCGTTGCGGGTCCATGAACGTGTTTACGGTGAACAAGACCAACGTGCGACACTGCTTCAAGGGCGAAGCCAACCTCCATCTTGATCCGCTCGTTGCCGATGACGCCGATCGCATCGCCAAGGCCAAAGCCCTCCACGACGCGCAACCCGTTCACTGCCGGCGGCCCCTCGAGGATTTCCACAAGCACTGTGTGAGTTGGAACTGCCAGCCCCTTGTCGCCATGGACGTGGACGGGCGAATGGTCGGCTACCTCGTCGTTAACAAGAAGGGCAACGCCATCGCGGAGCTCGTTGCCGAGACCGACGATCTGGCGCTGCGGATGGTCCATGCCTGGGTCGCGAACCGGACTGAGGATTCCGTGACAATCGACGTGCACCCGCTATGGGCGGGTCTCGCGCGAAAACTGGGAGGAATCTGCGAAGACCACAGAATCGTGATGTCCGGCAATTGGCGGATATTCGATTGGGTCACAGTCGCCGACGCTCTGATGAAGATGCGCCGAGCGATCGGGCCGATGGCCGAGGGACGCGTCGTCATCGGGATCGACGGCTATGGCGCAATCGAACTGAGCGTGGACGGAGAGGAGGCCGCATGCATTGCCTCCGACGCGGCGCACGACCTGCAATGCTCTCCGCCCGCCGCTATGCGTCTGCTCTTCGGCCCGCTTCGACCCTCGCTGGTCCTGCCCGTTCCCGAGCGAGCGGCTCCCCTCGAGTCCTGGTGCCCCCTCCCGCTTGGCTGGTGCAGGCAGGACGGGGTCTGATCCCGCGCGGAAATGCCCGTCCGAGAGCGCCTTCGGCGCCGCTAAATGCGGACCAGTCGCGCGTGTAGTGTTTCGCAGTCTACCGGGTTCCGTACATCCTCTTGTTGGTCATCAGGATGTCTCCGCTTGACTTTGTGCCGTTCGTGGCGTCGTAGACCAGGTGCATGGCCCGTCCGT
>DATKZW010000011.1:0-2341 GCA_035527775.1 Sumerlaeia bacterium
GGCGGTCCACCGGCTGGCCGAGGTCGAGCTCGAAGTCGAGGCCGTCGATGACTATGGGCTCAAGGAGGTCCTCTGGACATACCGGATCAACGGGGGCGCCGCGACGACCGAGACTCTCTTCTCCGACCGTGACGAGGGCGGCGGAGCGCCTGAAGGCCAGTTGGTCCGCAAGCGGAATCTGCGGCACTTGTTCCCGTTGGAAGACGTTCGCATCGAAGATCGTCTCTCGTCGGCCGGCGAGCGTTCCCTCGAAGCGGGCGACAGCATCTACTACCGTTTCATCGCCCGCGACGGCCAGCCGAACGCCGCCAAGGGAACGGCGAGCTCTCAGCCCTTCTTCCTGACCATTCGGCCCTTCGAGCAGGTCTTCTACAAGGGCGGCGCAATCCCGCCCGGACCCGCCGACGCGCCTCCGCCTCCCACGCAGCGTCAGATCATCGTGGCAACCACCCGCCTCGCGGACCGGTTGGAGGCCGAGAAAGCGGAGCGGCCGGAACCGCAAACGGTCGGCGAAGCGCTGGATCTTCCGGAAACGGAGAACGAGAAGATGTCGCAAGACATCGCGCGCGCCCAGCGCCAGGTGCGCACGGGGACCGAGCGCCTGAAACAACAGATTCAGGCCTCGCCGGACGTTCCCGACCTTCAAGAACGCGTCGCCCACCTGGACGATGCCATGATCGACATGAAGCAAGCCGAAAACCACCTCGAGATCGTCAGGCCTCACGAGGCCCTTCCCTTCGAGAACTCGGCCCTGCGCCACCTGACCGCGGCCTTGGCGGGTCTGCCGAAGTTCGTGAACTGGATGACGGGCGCAATGGCGTCCCCCTTTCCTCCCGACCCGATGACGAGTCTCTCGGGCCAGCGCGTGGAGGTCCGCGAGGACAAGTACGAGCTCGTCGACGCGCCCAAGTCGACCGGGAAGCTCGAGAAAGACCTGATCGAGGCGCTCGAAAGGGTTCGCGCCTTGGCGCGCCGCCAGAAGGAGTTCCAGGAGACAATCCGCCGGGAAAAATCGCAACGAGGCTCTGGCGGCGGAACGGGGGGAGGGGATTCGGAAGCCTCGCAGTCCGCCACCGAGGATCAGGCCGACGGGGCCGGTGAGATGGCCGACTCCTCGGGCGCGCCGCCGGGAGTCAGGCTCGAAAAGATGCGCGAAGACGCCGACGAAAGCCGCCGTCGTCTCGAACGCCTGCGCGAGGAGATCGAGGGGATCGAAGGTCTCACCGACCCCGCCAGCCTCGACGACGAGACCATCCGCAAACTGCGCGAGTCGATCGAAACGGCGGCGCGGGAGATGGGGCGTTTCGATAAGGCGTTGCGCAAACCCGACTTGGAAGAGGCCGAGGCGGCCAACGCCCGCGCGCTCGAGGAACTTCTGGATCTGGAGCTGGAGCTCGAGAAAGCCCGGGCCCAGAACGCTCAAGCGAGAACGCGCGATCTGGCTGCGCGCCTGAACGATCTCATCGGGCGCCAGGGGTCCTTGCTTGACGCCACAAAGGGGCTCGGGCAGAAACCCCCCGGCGAGCAACAGGCCGACGGGGCCGGCGAGGAGGCGCGGAAGGGCCTCAGCCAGGATCAGTCGCGCCTGGGGACGGACGCCAAGCAGACGGCCCAGTCTTTCAATGCGCCCGACGCCGATGACCAAGACGGCGATCTCGAAGTGTTGCGGGAGGTTGGCCGACAAGTCCGGAAAGCGGCCGATTGGATGGAGCAGGCGGCGGCGAACATCGAGCAGGCCCGCGATCTCGAAGCGATCCGCGGGCAGGAAGCGACCTTGAAGCAGCTCGAGAACGCCCGCGACGCGTTGGATCGCTACATGGCCAGACGGGCGAACGACCCGCTATCGAGACTCCAGCAAGCTCTCGAATCGGTCCGCGACTTCAAGGAAACGATGCAAGCCCGGGAGTCTCAGAGGGAAAGCGAAGCGCCGGATGATTTCCCACAGGCGGATTCCTCGGTCCCTCCCCGCCTCACGCGCCCTGCGCGCCTGGTACGGATCGAGATCAAGAACTTGCGCAATCTTCTCGAGGGCGATCCGCAGCTCCTTTTCCTCGTCGACGCCCTGGCGCGGAGGGCGAATGGGCTGCCCGATCGCCCGCTTTACGAGGCGCCTGAGACCATCGAGGTCATCGGCCAGATCGTGGCGACTCTCGAGCAACTGGAAGAGGCGCTGGTGGAGAAGATGCGCCTGCTCGACCAGAAGCAGCGCCTCGAGCAGACGCCCCGCGACGAGCTGCCCTCGCAGTTCCGCGACATGGCGGCCCGGTATTTCGAAGCCCTCAGCGAGGGCGCCACGGAAAAGGGCGACGGGAACGAGAACGCGCAATGATTGACGGACTCT
>DATKZW010000012.1:0-3730 GCA_035527775.1 Sumerlaeia bacterium
CCATCCCGCTTTGCAACGGTCTGCTTTTTCATGACGGTCTGGTTTCTCATGACGGTCTGCTTTTTCATGATCGGCGCCCTCTCTGCAAACTCACTCGTACCACATTCCCTTCGGGTCTATCTTGAACCGTTCGATCGCGTCCCACAGCCGCAGTCGTTGGATCGTGTGGTCGACCAGAGCGCGGCTCTGGGCGTTCTGCGCCTCGAGGAGATCCTGCTGGGCTTCGAGCCAGTCGCGGGTCGTGATCTCGCCCATCTCCAGGAAGTCGGCGGCGGCGTCGACCCGGCGTTCGGCCAACTTGACGCTCTCTTTCTGGATGTCATGGCTCGTGCGCAAACGTTCGAGCTCGCGCCAGGCGTCGCGCACGTTGCGGATCACGTCGTTCACTTTCTGGTCGAAGGTCCGCCGCGCCTGCTCGTGAGCGATCAGGGCCTTGCGGTACGCATTGCGGCGCGGCGTCCAGTCGAAGGGCAGGCCGAGGCTCAAGCCCCAGAATTGGCGATTGTCGCGGAAGTTGAGTTTCACCCGATCCTTGTCGTCGCCTTGCGACGTGTTGTATTCATAGGTCGCGTCAAGATTGGGAAGAAAGCCGCGCATGGCGATCTTCGCCCCTCGCTCCGCGTCCTCCAACTGCTCCTCGGCCGTCTTCAGATCGAGCCGGTCCCCAAGGGCGATGCCAATGGCTTCGGCCAGTTCCATGTCGGGTCGGACCAACTCGCGTTGGGCGATCGCATCGAGCTCGCCTGGATCCGGTCCAGTGTCGAGGTCCACCGAAAGCCCGAGGAAATCCCTGAAACTCTCAAGTTGGCCCGCGTAGCTGGCTTGGACGTCGCTCCAGCGCTCCTCGGCTTTGAGCGACTCCTGACGAGCCTGATCGACCTCGAGCTGCGACCGCCGGCCAGCCTCGGCCAGCATCCGCATCCGGTTCCAGTTTGCGCGGACGCTGTCGAGGTTGTTGGAGGTGTTGCGCAGCTGGTCTCGCGAACTGAGCAGCCCGTAGAAGCGCTCCGCCGCCCCAATCACGAACTCCTGCTGGAAACGCTGGAAATCCCGCACCCGGTAGATCATGTCGCGCTCGGCTTGGCGAAGTCCTTCCCGAGCGACCAAGGGGCCGGCGCCCCTGAGCAGGGGTTGGACCACGCTGAGCGCGAGATCGTTGCTCGCGCTCGGACGCGACTCGTGCGTGAAGTAGCGGACAAAATCGTGGGTGAACGACAGGCTGACGTCCGCGCCCGTCGCGAGCGCCTTGGCCGCCCCGAGCGCGAACCCCCGCGAGCCGAACCGTTCCACGACCCCTCCCCCCGCGTCGGCATGGCCGGTGTCGGTCCGGGTGACCGACGCGTCGGCCGACCCCGTGAAGATGACGCTGTAGTCGCGCCGCGTGTCGGTCAGATCCAAGGCCTGCGCGAAGACCCGCTCCTTCTCCGTCAGGTAGGCGCGGTTGTTGGCCATGGCGATGGCGAGAGCGTCGGCGAGGGACAGGGTGTAAGTGGGCGTCGTGTAAGTGGCGACGGACCGGTCGAGCCGCCCCGCCGAGCCGAGGAGCCTCTCCGTTGCCTCGTCTTCCACGCGGTCGATGCTGAGGGGACGGGCCTCGCCCAGGGCTTCGCGCTGTTTCTCCTCGATCACGCCGTAGGCCGCCTTGTCCGCCCGCTTCTTGGCGAACTCCCCGAAGCGCGCACACCCGGCGTTCCCCAGGCAGAACGCGAGGACGAGCAAAACACCGAGGACGCTACGAGGGAACACAGGTGGCATGAATGCTCTCATCTCTAGCACAGGAGGCAACTTGCGGGCCGATGCGGGTAAGGCGAGGGTCCCCTGGAAACCTCGGACTCCCTCGCCCGGTCGTGGTCTGCGAGGTCCCCCGCCACGCGGCTCTTGCCGGGGCGAGGGTCTGACCGGTCAGCGGCGGGGACGGCCGCTCTTCCGAGGGATAACCCCCCAACGGCGAGAAAGAACTCCCAGCTTCCCTATCTTTTCGCGCGAAAGGCGCGAGAAAAGCTTGCCCGGCCCTCTCGAACCGGGCGCCGCCATTCATCGGCGCGCCACGCACCAATCAAACATTATGACTGGAGGAGAATGCCTTTTCAAGGGAAAAACCTCTGCGATGCCGCTGACAGCGAAAAACCGCTGCACTGAGAGAACCCGCTTTGATGTCGCGCTCCCCAGAGCGAGCACGGTCGCCGCAACGGCCGCCACCACCCCAAGATAAGCCACTCTTCGCATCCTCCTGCCTGCTTCCTGAAGAAAGCGATTGTGCTCTTGCGGGCGCTCCGAGCGTCCGGAAACGCCCGGCGAAAGCCCGCCTTCCGCATTAGCAGCAAAGGGCGTACCAATGCCGGATCCCGCCCTGACAGGCTTGATCCGTCCCGAAATGCGCAAATCCTTCACGACGACGGCGTTCAGCCCGTGCAAGAATTGCGCGCCCGGCGATTCCCCCGTTCCAAATCGTTCCCCCGACATGCAGTCCCCACGAGGCAAAGGGAGACCCAAGGCCGATCCCGGGCTTTCAGCCTCTCGTGGGTGAGCGACGTCCCAGGGCGGACTCAGCGAAGAGTGCAAACGCTTTCGTGAGTTATCCGTTGACACCCCTTGGCTTTTCCGCAAGACTGGCGCCCCGTTCGGGCGGGGCCAACGCTCCCGGGAATGGCGCGCGCCTTCTCGGCTTCACGACGCTTCGGCGCCCCGCCCGGCGAGACGGAATGAGGGTATGATGCGCGCAGATCGCTCGCCGTTCGTCTCAACAAAGTGGACTTGCCTGCTGGCCGTGCTCGCATGCGCGTGCGCCGGGCCTCGCGTGCGCCGCCTGACGGATTTCGAGTACATGCCCAAAGCGCCCGACGCGGCCATCGATCTTTTCATCGGGAAACTCACGCGGCCCTACGAACCGATCGCCATTGCGGACTCCGAACGCTACGCCCTTCAAGACTACGAGAAAAAGACGCGAACGGAGGCGGCCCAGGCGCAGAACACGATCCAAAAAGAACGAATGTTGGCCGACCTGGAAAAGCGCGCCCGTCGCCTGGGCGGGGACGCCGTCCAAGACGTTCGGCTCCTGCGCGTGAAGATTCGCGGCGTCGTGCGCGATCCCAGAGTCCCCGTCCCCGGCGCTTGGACGCAGGGATACGCCTATCGCTATTTCCTGCGCGGCGAGGTCGTCCGCTACGTCCAGGAGGTCGGGCTCCCGCCGGCCAAGTTCTCGCACAAGCCCGAGGCCGAAGCGCGGGGCGACGAGGAAGCGAAGCCGAAAAAGGCCCCCCTCGAGCCGGAACTCGCCGAAGAGGCGCCGCCCGAACGCCTGCCCAAGCCCGGCTCTCTCGAACCGGGCGACCAGCCCCCTCCCCCTGAGCGGGCCACCCCCGAGACCTTGCGCGAGCCCGCCCTGGCCGAGGACGACGAGGGACCCCCGCCCGAGGTCGGGAAGCCCGACGAGGTCGGGCCGCGAGAATGAAGCCCCTCTGATCTGAACCCCAGCCAACCCACAAAGGAACGGGAGCAACATGGGCAAAACCTATCGCATCGCAGTCATACCGGGAGACGGCACGGGCCCCGAAGTGACGGCCGAAGCGGTGAAGGTCGCCAAAGTCGCCGCCGACAAGTTCGGCTTTCAGCTCGAACTGGCCGAGTTCGACTTCGGCGGCGAACGCTACAAGCGGACGGGCGAAACGCTGCCCGACTCCGGCGTCGAGGAGCTGCGCCGGTTCGACTCGATTCTTCTGGGCGCCATCGG
>DATKZW010000013.1:0-3620 GCA_035527775.1 Sumerlaeia bacterium
TACGACTACATCGGCGGGCGGACGTTGAGGCGCAAGATGCCCAACGGCGTCATTTTTTCCGCCGATAGAGCTTGATTTTTCCCCGATCCGCTGAATAATGGGACCTTCCTACGTGTCGGTGGAGGCGCCACGGGGATTACACGCGACCCGTGAGGGGGCGCTTTCGGGCGCCAATGCCAACTCTGATTCGCCTCAGGAGCGTTCGTCCCATGCCTGGATTGCCTGGGCGGTCTGCCTTAGTCCTCTTCCTTTCCATCTGCGTGGCGGCGGGGGCGAGCCTTGGGATCGGCGCTTGCCGGCGCTTCAGAACCCTCAGCCCTGAAGAGAGGCGCACCCGCGCCATCGAACGGTGGGACGAGGGCCACGAATATGAGAAGAGGGGCAATTACGGCCGCGCCATCGAGCTTTACCACGATGCGCTCACCCTCTCCCCACGCCCCGTTTGCCTCTACCAGCTGGGGCATTGCTACATGAAGACCGGCGACCTGGATCGCGCCGAGGAGTACCTCGTTCGAGCCCTTGACGCCCAGCCGGACTACAAACTGGCCCTTTACGATCTGCAGCGGGTCGCCGACATGAAGGCCCAACGACCTAAGGAGCCAGGAACCCGCGACGCCGCGGGAGAAGGAACAGCAGGTCAAGGAACGTGGCGGGATCTCGCCCCCTCCTTTCGAGACCTCGATCGCTCCCCGGTCACGCTCCTGGACGATGGCACTGCGGCGCCCGCGCGAACGGCGGATGGCGGGCCGATCCCGCCCCTGCCGGAACATCCCTGGCTCGCCGGGACGGCGGCGCCGTCGGAGGGGATTCCCGCCGAACACGGCTTGAGCCCCACGCCGACGCTCGAACTGATCGCTTCCGCCCAACCGGAGCGAGAGCCCCCAACGGGGAAAACGGCCAAGCCGCCGGGACCCGAGCCGGAAATCCGGATCGCTCAAGCCGAGCCGAAGGCGCCCGAGATCAAACCGCGTCCCGCACCGCGGCCGGCCGCACCCCCCAAACCCCCGGAGAAGTTGACCCCCAGACCCAGGCCGCCGGCGACGGCGACTCCCCAACCGACACCGACCGCCACGCCTGAGTTGATCCCCACAGCGACGCCAACGCCGATCCCGGCGGCGGCGCCTGAACCCGTCTCTCCGGCGACGCCGACAGCGGCCCCCACGGCGACATCCAAGCCCGAGCCGACGGCCACGCCCCAGCCCCAACCGACGGCCACGCCCCGACCCAAGCCAACGGCCACGCCCACCCCCCAACCGACGGCGACCCCCCAACCTACTCCGACTCCTGAACCGAAACCTACGTCCACGCCTACGCCCAGGCCGCCCAGTTACGACGAGATCCATCAGATTCTTTTCCCCACGCCCAAGCCGGAACAGCCAACGGTCGTATCGGACTCCGAACGCGGCGCGCCGGGACTTTCAACCGAGAACGTTTCGCCTCCCGGATCGCAGGCGGTTCTCAGCACATTCCCCTTCCACTACGCCAAAGCCAAGGAGCTGGTCGAGGTCCAAGAGTACGACCGGGCCGTCGAGGAATTTCAGAAAGCCCTCCGTTTCGAGCCCCGCAGCCTGACCTGCCTTCTGAGTTTCGGGGATTGCTACGAGAAGAAAGGAACCGCTTACCTTCGTCAGGCGCTCGATCTCTACGAGCAAGCGGCCCAGTACCACCCGCGAGAAGCGCGCGTTTACCTGAAGATCGGCAACCTCCACCTTCGCCGCAAAGGATCCGAGGACTGGAAGGCCGCGGAAGAGGCGTACAAGAAGGCCGTCCAGATCGATCCGAACTACAAGTTCGCTTACAGCAATCTCGGCTACATCGCCATGCAGAACGGCAAGCCTGACGACGCGATCGACTACTACCAGAAGTGCCTGGCCATCGATGAAAAGTACCCTCTGCCGCACCTGAACCTGGGAATCCTGTACCAGGAGTACAAGGCGGACAAATACAGCGCCTACTACCACTACAAGCGTTACATCGAGCTCGGGGGGAATCGCGCCGAAGACGCCAAGAAATGGCTCGAAGAGCTCGAGAAAAGCCCGTGAATCTCTCGGCGACGGCGGCGACGCGGGGGATATGTCTCGCTTGCCTGAATGGCCTGACGGCTCCCGCCACTGTCCCGCTCATACTCATTTCCATGATTGCAGCGAAAGGCCGAAACGACAACGAGTGCGCCCCTCCGGGACGCGCTCGTTCCTGAATCACCCGTCCAGGAAGGAACAAATTGATGTTGAAACACACTCTGTTCACGCCCGGCCCCACAAACGTGCCGCCTCAGGTCCTGGCGGCGTTGGCCCGGCCCATCGTTCATCACCGCGCGCCGGACTTCGAACCCATCTTTCAGCAGGCTCGCGAGGGGCTTCAGTACGTCTTTCGCACGAAGAACCCGGTTGTTCCGCTCACCTCGTCCGGCACCGGCGGCATGGAGGCGGCCGCGACCAGTCTGCTCGGACCGGGCGATAAGGCCATCGTCATCGAGGGAGGCAAGTTCGGCGAGCGCTGGGGACTGATCTGCAAGGCTTTTGGCGTCGATTGTCACGTGGAGAAGATCGAATGGGGCGCGGCGGCTTCACCCGAGCTCGTTGCGCGGCTGCTCAAGGAGCATCCCGGCGCGAAGGCGGTTTTCACCACGCATTGCGAGACGTCGACCGGCGCGCTCACCGACGTCGAGGCCCTCGCCAAGGTCGTGGCGCCCACTGACGCGGCGCTGGTGGTGGACGCCGTGAGCAGCCTGGGCGCCGAGCCCCTCGAGACCGACGCCTGGGGCCTCGACGTGGTCGTGACCGGCTCACAGAAGGCCTTGATGCTTCCACCGGGCATGGCGTTCGTGTCGGTGAGCCCGAAGGCGCAAGCCCTGATCAACTCGGCGAAGAGCGCCAACTACTACCTCAGCCTCAAAGCGGCCCTCAAGAAACTGGCCGAGAATACGACCCCCTACACGGGGCCGGTCTCGATGATCGTGGCGCTGAACGCGGCCGTCGATCTGATCCGCAAGGAGGGCCTCGAAAACATCTGGGCGCGCCACAAACGCTGCGCCGCGGCCATCCGCGCCGGCTGCGAGGCGATCGGGCTCGCGCTTTTCGGCCAGTCTCCCTCAAACGTCGTGATTCCTCTGACGGTCCCCAAAGGCGTGGACGCTGGGAAACTCGTCAAGACGATGCGCGACTCTTTCGGTATGACGATCGCCGGGGGCCAAGAGCAGTTGAAGGGCAAGATCATCCGCATCGCCGCCCTCGGCTATGTCGAGGAATTTGAGGTTCTGGCCCTGATCGGCGCGCTGGAGATGGCCCTGCTTCGCCAGAACTACGCGTGCGAAAACGGCGCGGGAGTCGCCGCGGCGGTGAATAGTCTGAACGAGTCCATGCGGAGCTGAGGGGTCCGCCGCCCGTGCGTTCGTCTCGTGAGCGCCGCCGCATCGACAGGGGAACGGGCGCGGATTGATCGAGAAACCGACGAAAGGAGCCTGGGCAAACGATGAAAGTATCTGAGGCAATCCGGCAGAGAAGAAGCGTGCGCGCTTACCTCGACAAACCGGTCGAAGAAGAGAAACTGCTCCGGGTGCTGGAGGCGGGACGGCTCGCGCCTTCGGCGAACAACCGCCAAGGATGGAAGTTCATCGTCGT
>DATKZW010000014.1:0-5500 GCA_035527775.1 Sumerlaeia bacterium
CAATCCACGTCAAACGACGTCATCTGCGTGACTCGCAGCCCCCCGCCGTTGCGGCTGTTCCCGGCGCAGTGGCCGAGAAGAACGCGATCGCCGACGAACTCCATCGCCGTGTAGCAATACCATCCTGTCGGATCGTCCTCCAGGGTCTTCGCGTTTTGCCACGTTCCGCCTTCGTCTCTTGATATGGCCGCCGTGAAGGGGGTCCGTTTGCCGCGCAGGGAATCCGGAATGTTCGAGTGGTCGTTCCAAACGAGCAGCAAATCCCCCGTCGAGGGAATGCGCTCGATTGTGGCCGGCGAGACGGGCGAATGGATGTTGCTCGGCTTCGCCTCCGTCCAGGTTTCCCCCTTGTCTTCCGAGAAGGAAACGTACTGGAACCCCGAGTCGTTGCGGCAGAACATCATGAGGCGGCCGTCCTTGAGTTCCACGATGCCGGGCTCCTGCAGGTCGATGTCTTCTCCCTCCGGCGTCTTGCCGTGGAGGATCTTCTTGCTCCGTCGCCACGTCTTCCCCACGTCGTCGGAGAGATAGCACATGGCGATGCCGCGATGCCACTCGCCGTCGGAGTGCGTGTGTTGGGCGACGGGGACAATAAGGCGTCCATTCTCGAGTTGTACGACGCGGTCGTTGTTCAGAACGTAATAGCCCATGACGTCGGTGATGATCTTCACCGGTTCGGCCCACGTCTTGGCTTCGTCCGTCGAAACGCGCATGACGGGACGGCAGTCCTTGAGCGAGTTCTTAACCGCGTAGAAAAGGGCGATCCGACTGTCCTGGAGACGCAGGAGCGAAACCGACATGACGTTCCAGTCGCCCTCGGTCGGAATCACGATCACGTCTTCGTCCGTCCATGTGAGGCCGCCGTCGCTCGAGTAGCGCCCGGCGAGATGGGCTTTCGAGTGGTCGCCGGCGCCGTCGGTGAAATGGCTGTAGGCGAAGAGGACGCGGCCGTCCTTGAGTTGGATGAAATCGCCCTCGCTGTTGCGCGGGTTGCCCGGTCCGGGGGGAAGGAGCTCGATCCTTCGCATGCCTTTCTCCTCTCGATCCGCGAAGCCTCTGCCGGCCTTGGGGAAGACGGCGGAGACCTTCGGCCGGTTCATCCTTCCTCCGATCCAGGTCTCTCGCCGAGGTCGAAAAGGGCAAGGCTTCGGGCGAGAAGTCGCGGGATCGGGTCCGAGTTCCCCTTTCGCGGCCTTACGGCTCGGGTTCGTACCTGTGGATCTCGCCGGCGGAGTAGCGGGCGATGGCGCCGATGGATCGGGTCCCATTCGTCGGATCGTAGAACTGCAGCGCCGAAGGGAACGCGCGACGCGGATTCAGGTAGAAGTACCAGCCGTCCACGGGAGACTGCGAGCCGGGAACCCCGAAGTTCTTAGGGGAGGGACCGCACGAGAAGACCGCCCACGCGAGCCCCATCGCCCGCTCCGGATCGCCGCGCCCGGGCCTGCCGCCGTGGGCGAGGGACTCGGCGACGGGATCGATGATGTCGTAGTAGTAGGGCCGGTCCTTCATGCCGATATGCTGTTGGTCGGTGGCGGTCCAGCCCTGGAAATCGGGGAACGGATCCAGGGGATAAGACGTGATGTAGGCGACGGGCGTCGTGAGGAGCGTGGCGCCGCCGCGTCCGGCTCGGAAGCCCTCGGGGTAGTCGGCCGTGGCGTCGCCCGCATACATGGCGGTTGGCGGATACTTGTTGTGGTCAATGCGGTAGGACTCGACAGCCGCGGCGATGGAGCGCAGATCGCTTTTCACGCGCGAGATCTTGGAGCGCACTTGCGCTTCGAGGAAATTGGGCACGGCGATCGCGGCCAAAACGGCGATGATGGCGACGACGATAAGAAGCTCGATCAACGTGAACGCGTTTTCTTGCTTCATTCTCCATGGCCTCGAAAGGATGGGCGACGATGCCGGCAACGGGATTCGGCGCGGCCAGCGCGCGGCGCGCCTCCGCGCGGACGATCTGTTCCGCCACGACCGTGTGGACCGCACATAGACTGACACGCTCTGGAATGCTTGTCAACAAGAAGGCGGTGTCCGCGCCCCGGCGCCCCGGCGTTCCAGAGCGTTCCGATAGATAGCCCGACGTCGCGCCCGTGTCTACTTACCGGGCTTTCCGCTCTTCGAATCCGGGAGGGGCGCCCTTCGAGGGACTTTGGGAAGCCTGTCTTGTTCCTTGACGACCGGACAGGGACAGCATAGTCTGGCCTCGCCGCGGGGCGAGGCGCTCCCTTCCCGCAGCCGGACCTTGCGAGAAGGGAACGGCGATCATCGATCCAAAGCCCCCCAGGAAGCGGCGCGAGTTGCACGCAGGAGACAGGAGGAGAGGTCGGTGGGCATCGATCACGTCTGCTTGGGCCACGTGCGCGTGAGCCGTCTCATCTTGGGGGGAAACCCCTTCAGCGGGTTCTCCCACCAGACCGCGGAGAGAGACCGGGAGATGAAGGACTATTTCACGGCGGAGCGGATCAAGGAGACGTACAGACAGGCCGAGGATCTGGGGATCGACGCGCACATCGGTCGAGCGGATCATCACATCATGCGCGTTCTCCTGGAGCGCTGGAACGAGGGCGGCGCCATTCAGTGGATCGCGCAGACGTGCCCCGGAGTGGGCAGCATCGACCGGGGGATCGACAACGCCATCGAAGGCCGGGCCAAGGCGTGCTTCATCCACGGCGGCCTGATGGACATGCTCTTCGGCCAGGGGAAACTCGAGGAGATTCCGGGCGCCGTCGCCAGAATCCGCAAGGCGGGCATGCCGGCGGGGATCGCCGCGCACAATCCGGAAGTGCTCGAGTGGGCGGAAGAGAACCTCGACGTCGACTTCTACATGTGCTGCTACTACAATCCGACTTCCCGAAACGAACACGGCGAACACGTCGCCGGCGCCTCGGAATGGTTCCGCCCGGAGGATCGCGACCGAATGGCGCAAGTCATCGGTTCTCTGAGCAAGCCGGCGATCCACTACAAGGTCTTCGCCGCGGGTCGCACGCCGCCCGAAGAGGCGTTCGACTTCGTCGCGCGGCATCTCCGCGACCAGGACGCCGTGTGCGTCGGCGTCTATCCGAAGGACAATCCCGCGATGCTGGAGGAAGATCTGCGGCTGCTGGAGAAGAGCCTGAGAAGCGCGCGACAGGGAGGATGAGGGGGCAGACTTACGATATGCGATTTGTGGAATGAAGCAAAGGGATAAGAGCGCGCGATCACGGCCGAGGGCGGCTGTGCCACGATTGCATGAGAACGAGGGGCCTCAGCCTCCGCCGAGCTGGCCGCGGTACCACTCCACGGTGCGACGGACGCCTTCCTCAAAGGGGACCGAGACTTCGTAGCCCAGCGCTTCGCGAGCCAAGGAGACGTCGGCCATGGAGTGACGGACGTCGCCGACGCGCGGGGGTTTCTCAATGGCCTCGAAGTTCGTCCCGGCCGCTTGGTTGATGGCGGCGAGCAGCTGGCGCAGGGAGTAAGACTCTCCGCAGGCGATGTTGAACGTCATGCCGGCGCCTTTGTCGGAGCGGGCGGCGAGGAGGTTCGCCTCGACGTTGTTCGCCACGTAAGTGAAGTCGCGCGTTTGGCAGCCGTCTCCGTAGAACACCGGTTGGCGCCCCTCCAGGACGGCCGTAATGAAGAGCGGGATGACGGCGCTGTATTCCGAGGCGGGATCCTGACGCGGACCGAACACGTTGAAGTAGCGCAGAACGATCGTCTCAAGTCCATAGCAGATCGTGAAGACGGGGCAGAGGTGCTCGCCCGAGAGCTTTGCCGCCGCGTAGGGCGAGAGCGGCTTGGGCAGCATGCTCTCGCTCTTGTAGTCCCCTTCCTGATCGCCGTAAGCCGAAGAGGAGGCGGCATAGACCACCCGCTTAACCTTCGCGTCGCGGGCCGCCAGGAGCGTCTGCGCCGTGCCGAGAACGCCCACGGTCAGGCTCTCAATCGGGGCGTCCACCGATCGCGGCACGGAAGGCGCCGCCGCCTGGTGCAGGACATAGTCCATGTCGGCCGTCGCCTTGCGAATCGCGTCGGGATCGCAGATGTCCCCCTCGATGAGTTCTATGCGGTCGGCGACCTCGGTCAGGTTCTCGCGTCGTCCGGTCGAGAAATCGTCGATAACCCGCACGCTGTCGCCCCGGTCAAGCAGCTCGCGCACGATGTTCGAGCCGATGAACCCGCCTCCGCCGGTGACCAGATAATTCGCCATGGTCGTGAGTTCCTATCTGGGTTCCTGCGCCCGCGTCCCGCGCAGACGGCGGGCATTCACGGTTGGAACAGCGCGGGCGCTCGGTTCTGGGCCTCGCGGAGACTCACGATCTCGAAAATCTTCGTGAACCGAACGACCACCAGAGTGGCGATGAGATCATCGGAAGGGCCGACCAGGATCAGTTTCGCTTTGCAGCGTTGGCACGTGACTTTAACCCCCATGAGCGTGCCCAGCCCTACGCTGTCGACGAAATCCACCCCGCTGAGATCGAGCCAGACAACGGCGAACCGCCTGACCCCCGTGTCGACCGTCTTGCGGATCGCGTTCTGGACCTGCGCCGAAGCCTCCCCGACGAATCCACCCACGAGAGAGACCAACAACTGGTCCCCGCTCTCCTTGATCTTCACCTCCATACCGTCAGCCTCCGTCTTCGGTCTCAGCGGCCGCGACGTCATCCCGTCCTTGGGTCCTCGGCGCGCATTTCGCGGTGCGGGAAGGTCGGTGTTCATCTTTCCTCTTTCCTCGGGCGCGGCGCCGGGAGAGGTCAGCCGCCTATCACCGCCGGACACTCAAGATTCCCGACGGCTCGTCCGAAGTCGCCGATGCTCCTCACGCCGTTAGTCGGGTCGTACACCATGTTCTCGGCCACCGACACGCCGTGGACGGTTCCCCCTCCCGGATTGTTTACCAGCCAAGGGTAGTATGCCAGCGCCCCATGCAGGCGATCGGGACCGAAACTGGACAGAACGCAGCCCTGTCGCGGCCACGTCGCGTCTCTCTGCGCCAGCCATGCTTGTCCCCAGTTCTCTATGTTGCCGTAGTTCCAGTCGTAATTGACGAACAAGTAAGACCCATCCTTGATCGAAACCGGCCATTCGGGGCGAACGTCGTTCCAGCTCGGGTTGAAGGGGTCGTCCATGCTCGCGGAGGTGATATAGGCGATCGGCGTCGTGAGAGGGCAGCAGAAATTAACGGTGTGAATCCCGCGGTCGGGCGGGTACTTGCCGTAATCCGTGGCGTAAGACTCGATGGCCGTGGCAAGGGCCCCCATGTCTGCTTTTCCGCGCGCGATCTTTGACCGGACCTGGGCCTCCAGGAAATTCGGCACGGCGATCGCCGCCAGAATAGCGATGATGGCCACGACGATCAGCAGTTCGATCAGCGTGAACCCTTCGCAGCCCGCGCTTCCTTCGCGCCGTGGTGTCTGCATGGTTGCGTCCTCCTGCTCCAAAGAGCGGCAATCCCTCGTGTTCTGCCGGCTGCTTCCGCGGCGCAGCCCTGGCGGCAGCTCCGCTCGGAGCCTCCAGC
>DATKZW010000015.1:0-4757 GCA_035527775.1 Sumerlaeia bacterium
TGGAACCCGCGGAGGTCGCCGCTGCCGTGGGCCTTACCGCGGGACAAGTGGAACGCGTCTATCTCGACATCGACTCGAAGCGCGAGAACGCCCGCTACTTGCATGCGCCGCCTGTTCTGGTGTGCGACGTGTAGCGCCACAAGTGAAGGACATGATTCACTCTCGGTTCCATGCCTTACCTTGCCGGACGCTTGCGATGGGGATCAGGCGCCCTCTCAGCGATCTCAGGCATTCCTGCTCAGCCGCGAGGGGCTGTTCTCTACCGCCCACGTGTGGACAGCGAACGGAGAAATGCTTGGGAAACCGCCGGGAGCGAGGGATTTCCAAGCCCTTTCTGATGAGCGTTGGCTTCGGGGCTTTGACGACGGCAAGGGCTGCACGTAGTCTTCCTTTCTGCGCCCCCTCGAAACCGGCGCTCCAATTGCCCGGCCTTGTGTGGGAGGAACATGAAGGAGCGAAGTCAAGACTGCGCAGTGCCCGAAGGGCTTGGCCTTGACAGAGAACCAAGGAAAGAGCTTCCATCATGAGACATCCACACTTTACCATCGGCCTCGTCTGTCTCGCCAGCGTGCTTCTCGCGGTGGCGCTTGTCATCCTTCTCGCCGTGCGGTCCCGTCTAAACATCCGAACCGGCCGTGAAAAGGTCTTTCTGCCTCTCATCGACGAGGCGCCCATGGAGCAGTGGGAGAGCCTGGCCAGAAAAACGGTGTTTTTCGCACATCAATCCGTTGGGTCCAACATCCTTGACGGAATTCGTGATGTCATGAAGGAACGCACCTATGTCCGGCTGAGCATTGTCGAAACAGGGCAACCTAAAGCACTCCGCGGGCCTGTTCTTGCGCACGCCCGTGTCGGCGTCAATGGCGATGCCGAATCCAAGATCGAGGGTTTCCGAGACTTCATGGACTCGGGGCTGGGGAAGAAGGTTGACATCGCTTTTCTGAAGCTGTGCTACGTGGATGTAAAGGCAGGGTCCGACGTCGACGCGATCTTCCGTGTTTACAAGGAGGCGCTCACCGATTTGCAGGCACGCTATCCTAGCACGCAGTTCTTGCATGTCTGCACGCCATTGTGCGCCCCGCCTACGGGCTTGAGGAGTGAGATCAAGGGGTTCATCAAATCCATGCTCGGGAGACCCGGTTGCCTGGATGATAACCGAGAGCGAAGTCGATATAACGCTCTCTTGGAAAGAACATATTCAGGCGATGGCACTGTTTTTGACCTTGCCCTGGTCGAATCGGTGGGTCCGGATGGGTTCCAGCGATTCTCGGTCAAGGGTGACGAAACGATTCCCGCCATGCTTAGACGCTATACCACGGACGGCGGGCATCTGAACGAGGAGGGCCGCCGGAGAGCTGCGGAGCAGCTCCTGGTTCTGCTAGCCAGGATCGCAAGTCGGGAGTGAGTGGACAGCGTCCTTGCATGTCTTCGACAGTCCTCGGCCGAGATTGGGCGTTTCTCGACCCCAGAACGAGGGGCTGTATGACAATCGTGGTTTTGGGCGCGTCCTGGTGCAGGCCAGGTGAATCCCGTACGCTATCGGGGGGCAGGTCGCGGACATCAAGAATGACTGGTCTATCCCAAACCGTGACTTCGGCCATTCGACGTCTCGTTTTGCGCGGTCCTTCTCAACGTCCGAGGCGAGTGATCTTCCCAGCGCGAATGTCAGAGAGCGAGGCAAGGGTCGTATGAGAACAGACCGTAAGATCGAGAGACGAGGGAAACCCGCACGAATCGTCAGCTTATTCCAGAGAATAAAGCGGCGAGGCTTGAGGATGGTCTGGCCTGCCGCTCGGGAGCGCCATAGATTGGAGTCGCTCGTTGGGCCTGCCGGGTATTGGGATCGCCTTCAGATGTACCAGATTGGCTTCTTGAGGCGAATGGGGCTCAAGCCCGATCACTCACTTCTGGACATCGGTTGCGGCCCTCTTCAGGGCGGACTGGCTTTCATTCGGTATCTCCGTCCCACCCGCTATGTTGGCATTGACCTTCGTGAAGAGGCCATCAAGGCAGGTTATCTTCAGATTGCGAAAGAGAACCTGGTGGCGAAGAACCCCTTCCTCATAGTCTCAGACAACTTCGGGAAGACCGAGCTTGGGGATCGAGAATTCGATTATTTCTGGGCGTCACAAGTCATGTACAGTATGGATGAGGGGCAGATAGACGCTCTTCTCGAGCAAATCGCAGCTCGGATGAAACCCGACTCAACGTTCTATGGCGACATCCTGAGCTCCACTATTGAGCTCCGTCGCGACGCCCGGAATGTGTCAACGCTTTTGGGACACTCCCCTTCGGAATTTAGTGTCGAATTCGATCCTTTCTTCGTGGCATTGGGGTGGGTTGATCCAGACCTCCTCGGGCGGGGCGAGGGGTTTGGGTTGGCCGCGGGTGAAGCGCCCGGGGTTCCGTTCGTAGGCGGCCAGCAGGGCGCGTTGTCGGGCGTCGAGGATTTCGGGGGGGCTCTGTGATAGTGCACCATTTCGGGGGTCAGCAGGCCGAGGGCCGTGTGGTAGTGTTCGGTGTTGTACCAGGGGGAAAGGCGCTGGCAGAAGGCGCGGGCGTCTTGGATCGAGCCGAAGCGGTCGGGGAACTCGGGACGGTACTTGAGGGTTTTGAACTGGCTTTCGGAGAAGGGGTTGTCGTTGGAGACGCGCGGGCGGCTGTGGCTCTTGGCGACGCCGAGGTCGGCCAAGAGAAGGGCCAGGGGCTTGGACTTCATCGAGGGTCCCCGATCGGCCTGCAGGGCGAGTTGTCCGGGCTCGATGCCTTGTTTGGCGGACGTCTCTTGGACCAGGCGCTTGGCCAGGGCCGCGCTTTCGCGCGCGGCCACCATCCAGCCGACGACGTAGCGGCTGAAGATGTCGAGAATGACGTAGAGGTAGAAGTAGGTCCACTTGGCCGGCCCGAGCAGTTTGGTGATGTCCCAAGACCAGACTTGGTTGGGGCCGGTGGCCAGGAGTTGGGGTTTCGCGTAACGGGGATGGCGCAGTTGGTTGCGCCGCTCGCGCACCTCGCGGTTGGCTTCGAGGATGCGGTACATGGTGCGCACCGAGCAGAGGTAGACGCCCTGGTCGAGGAGCGCGGCGTAGACCTCGCGCGGGGCTTTGTCGACGAAACCGGGGCCGTGGAGCGTGTCGAGGACCGTTTGACGCTCGGGGGCCGGCTCAATGCGCGATGCGAAGGGGCTGCTGCGCTGGCAGGGGGAGTCTCGCTCCCGGCGCCGACGGCTGTCGCGTCCTCGCGCGGTTGCGCCTTGCCGCGCCGGTAGAGCGTGGCGCGCGAGACCCCGAGAGCGCGGCAGAGGGGCGCTTTGGGCGCGCGGGCGGAGGCTTCGTGAACAGCCGTCATGAGTCGCTCTCTTCGCTCTCCAGGCGCTTCTCGCGCTCGGAGACGTCGGCCAGTTTGATCCCGAGGAGTTGGGAGACTTTTTTTTGAATGTCGATAATGGCCTTGGCCTCGTCGAGCTGACGGCGCAGCCGGGCGTTCTCGCGCTCGAGCCGCTCGGCCCGCTCGGCCTGGGGGTCCTTCGCGGGCCTGCGGCCGCGCTTCCGGGGCCCAAGTCCCGCGGCGAGCGCCTTCTCGCGCTGGCGACGCCAGGCCGACAGGTGCGAGGAGTAAAGCCCCTCGCGACGCAAGAGCGCGCCGACCTCGCCCGGCTCCCTGCACGCGTCGGCCTCGTCGAGAACGCGCCGTTTGTATTCGGCCGTGAAGAGCGGCACCGTCTCGACAAGCCGCTCGAGCTCTTCACGCGTCCCGCCGTTGGCGATCCAATCAGACACGTCGCCTTTTTTCGGCAGTCCGGGCAGCTCGACGATCTTGATTTCGCGGGCGACGCCGTGGAGTGCCGCAGCCACCTCTTGGCCGTGTTTGCGCCCGGCGCCGTCGTTGTCGGGAATGACAGCAACCCGCGCCCCGCGCAACGTCTTCGAGTACTCCGCGCGCCACTTGCCAGCCCCGCTGGCGTTCGTCGTTGCGGTCAAGCCCGCCCCCTCAAGCGTGGCAACGTCTTTCTCCCCCTCCACGATGAAGATCCGCCCACCGCTCGCAATGGCCGCCGGCACTTTCGGCAACTGATAGAGTGTCGGCTCGATGCCGTTCCGATTCCAGACCCAGCCGCCTTTCCCGTCCGGGCGACGTTGGGCAAAGGACTTCGGCTCGAAGCGCACAACCTGAAAGAGCAAGTTTCCACTCGCGTCCGCGTAGTCGTATGTCTTGATGATCCGCCGCCCGTTGCCGTGGGGCTTCGCCTTGCCGTCGGGAAAGAGGTCGCCCCACTGGAGTCCCACGGCCTCAAGGATTGCCGCCGTTTCACATCCGGCTTGACAATGAAGAAGAATCTCGCCGCCGCCGCCGATCCCGACGCTAAGTACACCAGGTCATAAATAAGATGACGTATTCTGCTTGCCTTTGCTTCTGTCTTGTGCTATGGCGTCTCTCGAAAGGAGACGCGCCATGCCCAGGAACAGCCCGTACAAGATTGTTCTCTCTGACGAAGAGGAACGGCAGTTGCGCAAAGCGGCGGCCGAATATACGTCACCGTATTGCGAGGTCGTGCGCGCCAAGATCATCCTCCTGGCCGCCTAAGTGCTCCAGCTCAAAAGTACGGTGACGTATTGTCCCCCTCATTTCATGCCGCAAGGCGGTTCTCTGCATGATGCGAGATTCTCTCCAACACGCGCTTGAGATCGTCTCGGGTGAATTTCCATTCGAACGGCTCGGCGATCTCTTCGTAGTAGGTTTGGAAGCGCAGGAGGCTG
>DATKZW010000016.1:0-6149 GCA_035527775.1 Sumerlaeia bacterium
AACGTCGCGATTCTTCGCCACCGTGATGCGGTACTCGCGCGTCACGGAATGTCGCGCCCCGGCGACCTCGCGCCCCGCGCCGTCCGACTCCCGAGCCGCCTCGCCTTGCGAGGGCGTTTCCCGCGCCTTGGCCTGAACCGCCCGGACGTGGTCGACGTCGGCGAGCGTCTTTTCCGCCTGTTCCTGCGGCCCCTGGATTAGGGCGATCAGTTGATTGCTCTCTTCCAGGTCGGACTGAACGTTGTCCGGCGTGCCGCTCGCCACAATTCGCCCTCGGTCAATGATCGCGACGCGCGTGCAGGTCAGACTCACCTCCGGCAGAATGTGCGTGCTCAGGATGACGGTCCGCCGGTCCGCCATCTTCCGGATCAACGAGCGGATGTCGCGCACCTGCTTGGGATCGAGGCCCACGGTCGGTTCGTCGAGAATCAGCGCCTTCGGATCCCCCACCACCGCCTGGGCGAGAGCCGCGCGCTGGCGATAGCCTTTCGAGAGGTTCCCGAGCAGCCGCTCGGCCGCTTCCTCCAAACCGCATTCCTCGACGGCGCGGTCCACCGCGGCGCGGCGCGCCGCGCCCCGAAAGCCTTTCGTCTCGGCGAAGAACCCGAGGAAGCCGCGCACGGTCATCTCGCCGTAGACGGGGGCGTTTTCAGGCAGGTAGCCCAGGATGCGGCGCGCCTCGCGCGACTCGGTCACCACATCGTGGCCGCCGACCGACGCGCGCCCCGAAGTCGGCGGCGTGTAGCCCGTCAGGACCCGCATGGCCGTCGTTTTCCCCGCGCCGTTCGGCCCGAGAAGTCCAAGAATCTGACCCTGCGGGACGTGGAAAGAAACGTGGTCGACCGCGACCGTCTCGCCGTACACCTTGGTCAGATTCTGAACCCGAATCATCGGTTTTCTCTCTGGGAGTTCCAGACGCGGTCTGCAGTCGGACCCGGCCAGAAGAAGCCCGTGCGCGCGCGCCAAGGAAACTATCGCCCGCGCCGGGAATGCACAAGGGAAAAATCGGGAACCCGGTCGCGGGAGGACATTCGCCGCGCTGCGCCCTTGCAAAGCCCCTCGAGGGGCGGTATCCTTGACGCCGCGATGCGAGGGAGACGGCCGCATTATTGCCCAGGTTCTCCCCCTCTGCGTGGAAATGAAGAGCCGCACCCAACGGGGACTGCTGGAGGAATACGAGCGCCGCAAGGGGGAGTTCAGCTCCTACGCGGATTTCATCAACCCCTCCGCCCAGGGGTCCGAAGAGATCGGCGCCTCTTGGGATAAGGTCTCACGCTCGGGTCCGGCAGTCCCGCCCGCGTCTCGCGGGAACTCTGCTATGAAGTAGGAGAAGATGAACGCAAGCGAAGCCCCAACACCATCGGACTTCATCCGCGAGATCGTCGCCGACGACGTGCGCACGGGCAAATGGGGCGGGCGCGTCGTGACGCGGTTCCCGCCCGAACCGAACGGCCCCCTCACGCTCGGCCACGCCAAGGCCATCGGCATCAACTTCGGCATCGCCGAGGAGTTCGGCGGCGAGTGCCACCTGCGGATGGACGACACGAATCCCACGAAGGAAGAGGGCGATTTCGTCGAGGCCATCAAGGAGGACGTCCGCTGGCTCGGGTGGGACTGGGGCGAGCATTTCTATTACGCCTCCGACTACTTCGAGCAGATGGTCGAGTGGGCCATAGACCTCGTCAAGAAGGGCAAGGCGTACGTCTGCGACCTGAGCGCCGACGAGATCCGCGAGAGCCGCGGCACGCTGACCGAGGCGGGTCGCGAAAGCCCGCACCGCAACCGGTCGGTCGAGGAGAACCTCGATCTCTTCGAGCGGATGCGGGCGGGCGAGTTCGAGGAAGGCTCGCGCGTCCTGCGCGCGAAGATCGACATGGCCTCGGGCAACGTCAACATGCGCGACCCGGTCATGGTTCGCATCATGAAGGTCCCCCACCACCGCCAGGGCGACAAGTGGTGCATCTACCCGACCTACGATTGGGCCCACGGGCTCGAGGACTCCATCGAAAGGATCACGCACTCCCTCTGCTCGCTCGAATTCCAGGATCACCGCCCGCTCTACGACTGGTTTCTCGACGAGCTCGGCATCTACCACCCGCGCCAGTACGAGTTCGCGCGCCTCTACTTAACCCACACGCTGATGAGCACGCGAAAGATCCGCCAACTCGTCGAGGCGGGCTGCGTCACGGGATGGGACGACCCGCGCCTCTGGACCGTGCGCGGCCTGAAACGGCGCGGCTACACGCCCGAAGCGATCCGCGACTTCTGCCGCCGCATCGGCGTCGCGAAGACCGACAGCACCGTCAGCTACGCCTTGCTCGAGCACTGTCTGCGCGAGGACCTGAACAAGCGCGCGCCGCGGTACATGGGCGTCTTGCGGCCCCTCCGCGTCGTCATCGAGAACTACCCGGAAGGCCGGACCGAGGAACTCGACGCCGTCAACAACCCCGAGGACCCCGAGGGCGGGGGCACGCGCAAAGTCCCCTTCTCGCGCGTCCTCTACATCGAGCGCGACGACTTCATGGAAGACCCGCCGAAGCAGTTTTTCCGCCTCGCGCCCGGACGCGAAGTGCGGCTCCGGTACGCCTACTTCATCACCTGCACCGGCGTCGCGAAGGACGAGACGACGGGCGAGATCGCCGAGATCCGATGCGCCTACGACCCGGCGACCCGCGGCGGCGACGCCCCGGACGGACGCAAGGTCAAGGTCACGCTCCACTGGGTCTCCGCGGCGCACGCCCTCGAGGCCGAAGCGCGTCTCTACGACCACCTTTTCCTCCAGGACGACCCGAACGAAGTCGAGGAAGGCCAAGACTGGAAGGACAACGTCAATCCGAACTCGCTCGAGGTCGTTGATCCCTGCTATATCGAGCCCTCCCTCGCCGGCGCCGCCCCCGGGACGCGCCTTCAGTTCGAGCGTCTCGGCTACTTCTGCGTCGATCCCGACTCGACCGGGGAGCGTCTCGTTTTCAACCGCACCGTCGCCCTCCGCGACGACTGGGCGCGGATTCAGAAGAAGGCGACGAAGGGATGAGGAGGCAGGGCCCGGCGCGGCGGCCCGCCCCGCCCCGCCGTGTTTCGGGAGATCCGGGCGCGGCGCCGATCTTTCCGTCGAGTCCTCTCCCCTGATCGCCCAGGCCCAACTTCGGGCGCGGCGGTTTGCCCTTGACCTCTGGGCGGGCCCCGGGGAAGATGCACCGTCAAGGACAAGAGCCGGCCGCCGCGTTGCCAGGACAACGCCGGCCACACACGGAGAAAGCCCGTGATTCCCCTCGTTGAAAAGCGCCAGGACGCCCTGACCCGTCTTTGCGTTCGGCATCGCGTCGGACGGCTCGAGGCGTTTGGGTCCGCCGTTGCCGTTGAGCGCTTCGACCCCGAGAGCAGCGACCTCGATTTCCTCGTGGAGTTCCTGCCGCTGGGGCCCGGAGAGCACGCGGACGCCTATTTCGGCCTGCTCGAGGACCTCGAGGACCTGTTCGAGCGTCCCGTGGATCTCGTCATGACGCGGGCGATCCGGAATCCCTACTTCCTCGAGGCCGTCAATCGCACGCGGGAGCTTCTCTATGCGGCTTGAGTCCAAGAAACTCCTTGAGGACATGCGCCAAGCCGCGCAGAGGATTCTCGAGTTCACCGCGGGCCGAGGCTTCGAGGATTACACACAAGACGCGCTGCTCAGGTCCGGTGTCGAGCGGCAGTTCCAGATCATTGGAGAGGCGCTCAACCGATTGGCGCGCGCCGATTCGGAGACGGCGGGGCGCATCGCGCAATACCGACGGATCATTGCTTTCAGAAATGTCCTGACCCACGGCTATGACATGATTGAGGACGATGTTGTGTGGGACACAGTGATGAGAGATGTCCCGGCCCTCCTCAAGACAATCCAAGGCCTGCTCGAGGGATGAACCCCAGGAAGGCTCCTGTTCCTGTTGGGTTCATGCCTTCCCTGTCGCCTGCGTTTCCATGCGAAAGGGACCTAATAACCAGCGGCTCCAACGCGCGGCTAAACGCCGCCGATGAGCCGCATACCGTTAGCCGGAATGGCGCAACGCGTGCAAAACAAGAGAGAGCGACTAGCAAGAACAGCGGAAACGTTAGCCCGGAAATCGTTCGGCGCCGGTGTCTTGTACCTTCGGGGGTGTCGTGGCATGGTTGCAATGGGCGAAACTCCCGGGCAATCGCTTCTATTTCGCCGCTCGCAATCCTCGTTTTGCGCCGGATAGAGGCGACCTGGTTGTTTATGACCGTGTCCTCCATCCTCCCTGCCAACACGACCATATCGGCATTGTGCTTGAGGTGTTGGACGGCAACCTGCGTGTTGCCGAGGGAAATGTGGGCAACGTCTCAGCGGTTGTGACGAGAGAACGAAATAGCCATGTAAGGGGACACATTCGTATCCCGAACGACTATGTCTACTGTGAAATCACACGGGATCAGGAGGACTAAGGACCATGGAATCGTCCCGCCTCTGTGTCTGCCAACCCCACTGGTTGTCGTGCTGAACAGGAGTCCAAGGAGGTATTTCATGCGTTGCGATAGCGCGGGTCCCATCCCACAGCAGAACGCTGCATCACCTCACGTCCGCTTAGTCTGTTTCGGCCTTCTCGCAGGGCTCATGCTCACGGCAGTTGCCTGCAGATCCAGCCTCGCTCCGAGCGCTCCGCCGGCCGTCGCCGCGCCAAAGCCGGCGGACGGCCTCTGGCGCGGGGTTCATCTCGGCATCAACGCCGACTCCGTCGAGATTCTCAAGAAGGCGATCGCTCAGAGACTGGCGCCCATGGGCATCAACGTCATCGTCCTCGAGGTCGACTACGGCTTTGAGTACCAGTCGCACCCCGAACTGCGGTGGGAGAACCCGATCTCGAAGGCGCAGGCCCGCGAACTGGCCGACGTCTGCCGCAAGAACGGCATCCGTCTCATCCCGCAGTTCCAGTCCCTCGGGCACCAATCCTTGGCCAGGAAAACGCACCCCCTTCTCATGAAATACCCCGAGCTCGACGAGACGCCCCAGATCCCTCTCGACAATCCCGGCATCTACTGCCGCAGCTGGTGCCCGCTCCACCCGAAGGTCAACGAGATTGTCTTCGCGCTCATCGACGAACTGATCGACGCCTTCGACGCCGACGCCGTTCACGTCGGAATGGACGAGGTGTACCTCATGGCGAGCGACCAATGCCCGCGCTGCCGCGGCAAGGATCCCGCCGCGCTCTACGCCAAAGCGGTCAACGATCTCTACGGCCACATCGTCGGCAAGCGCGGTCTCGAAATGCTCATGTGGGGCGACATGCTGCTCGACCCGAGCAAGGTGTTCTCCTCGTCCGCCGGCGGCGAGGTCACGCACCCCGCCGTCGACATGATCCCCAAGGACATTGTCATCTGCGACTGGCAGTACGGCGCGCAGAACGATTACCCTTCCATCGCCTTTTTCCTGGAGAAGGGCTTTCGCGTCTGGCCCTGCAGCTGGAACGACCTCGGCGCGGCGCGGCTGCTGATCGAATCGGAACGCCGGTACGCCCACGACCGGATGCTCGGCCACCTCTTCACAGTCTGGGGCTCGTCCACCCACTTGGCCGAAGCGCTGCTCTACGAAGGCGACTTGACGAAAACCGAGTTGCCCGGCCGCACCGTCGCCCACGTAATCCGAACCTGCACTCCTTTGATACTCCCCGCGCCCCGCGCGCGCTTCGTCGTTCCGACCGGCACGCATCGCTTCGACGAAGCGATCCGTGCGGAGATCTCCGTCGAGAAAGAGGGGAACTACGGCAAGCCCATCCGAGGCGTTTCGGGGGAGGTCCTGGTCGAAGACGCCGAAGGGAAGCCGGTAAAGGGGCTGGGCAAGATCAGCGCCGCCGATCCCCAGCCGAAGAAGGTCGCCTTCGAACTCCCCGTCGGAACGTATCGCGTGGCCCTCCGGGGCCGTGTTGAACTCGAAGGCGACGGCGCGCGGGATTTCGAGATCCGAAGCTCCCCCTTCGGGGTCGGCAAGCCCCACGCCCACGCCGCGGCGGGCGCGCGGGTAGAGCTGGCGAATCCCTTCAGTCCGAAGTACCCGGCGAGCGGCGCCCAGGCGTTGACCGATGGAATCCTCGGCGACGTGAACTGGCGCCGTGGCGACTGGCAAGGCTACAGCGGCGACGACCTCGAGGCAACCA
>DATKZW010000017.1:0-5154 GCA_035527775.1 Sumerlaeia bacterium
GCCCTCGAGAACATGACCGAAGGCGATACCTTCGGAACGATCTCAAGAGCTTTCGACCGCTACGACGAGGACTTCGTCGGTCTCTGCTACGACTCGGGCCACGGCAACCTGCGCCCGGACGGGCTCGACGAACTCGACCGCTTGAAAGACCGCCTCATCGCCACCCACTTGCACGACAACGACGGATCGGGCGACCAGCACCGCCTTCTTTACTCCGGCGCCATCGACTGGCCTCGCCTCGCCCGCATCGTCGCCGGATCGGCTTACCGCAAGCCGATCACAATGGAAGTCCTGATGGACAAGGAAGAACTCGAGAATGAGAGAGCGTTTCTCGAAAGGGCTCGCGAGACGGGAACGCGATTCGCGGGCGCCGTCCAAGCCTGCCGCTCTCAGAACTAGGAGTCCCTAACGGAATGAATGTGGCACGGGCTTCCAGCCCGTGGGCCACGGTCAAGATGGCCGTGCCACAGTCTGTCCTCTGTCTTTCCGTGAGGGACTCCAATCGAAACGGAGGAAAGCGAGCATGACCGCGGATCGCAAACCGTTCTTTCAGACGCGGGGCATTGTGCTGCACCCCGCCGACATCGCAACGTGGCAGTGGCCTGAGAAGGCGAAAGCGGCGGGACTCACCACGATCGCCACGCACCAGGCGCCGCACGTGGTTGTCGAGTTCGTCCAGTCCGAAGAAGGGCGGCGAATCCTGGAGAAATGCCGGAAACTCGGTCTCGAGGTCGAGCATGAGCTCCATGCGATGAACGAACTGCTGCCGCGCAAGTTGTTCGAGAAGGACCCGACGATGTTCCGCATGAACGAGGATGGAGATCGCGCGCCCGACGCCAATCTCTGCGTGCACTCAGCCGCCGCCGTCGAGACCGTCTGTGAAAGCGCCGTGTCCCTCGCCCGGATTCTCCGACCGACGACGGGCCGGCATTTCTTCTGGATCGATGACGCCCAACCGATGTGCCGCTGCCCGAAGTGCCGCGGCCTCTCCGACAGCGACCAGGCGTTGATCCTCGAGAACGCGATGATTCAAGTGCTTCGCGAGACCGATCCGAAAGCCACGCTTGCCCACTTGGCGTATTCGCGCACGCTCGAGCCGCCCGCGCACGTGAAGCCGGAACCCGGCGTTTTCCTGGAGTTCGCGCCCATCGTCCGTCGCTTCGACGCGCCCCTGAGTCGGCGCGACGCGCGATTCGATCGTCCGGGCGCCCCCACACACGGCGAACAGCTCGATCTTCTCGACGCCAACCTCGACGTGTTTGGCCGCGAGAACGCCCAGGCGCTCGAGTACTGGATGGACGTCTCTCTTTTCTGCCGACTCGCCAAGAAGGACCTTGTCAAACTGCCGTGGAATCGCGAAGTCTTTCTCGACGACCTGGAAACGTACGCCAAGCGCGGCGTTCGCCACGTGACAAGCTTCGGCGTGTACATCCACGGGGAGTATGTGAAGCGATACGGCGAACCTCCTCTCGACGAATATGGGACCGGTCTGCTCGAACGGGAGGCGTCGTGAAGGGCCGGCTGTCACGGTCCTTGCGCGGCAGGAAACTTCCACTTCTCATCTCAGCGTGGGAGGCGGCCTCCCGCTAGCGATTACCGTCTATTCTCCTCTCGCCCAACGGCGGCCCGGATTCCCCGGAAACCGACCGCCGCGCCGCTTTTCGTGCTGCCGGCCATCCTGGCGCAGTTCGCCACGTAAGCGATCTTGAGGCGGGGTTCATGCCTCGGGTGGCTCAAGCACGGCGCCGCGGGCGGCGCTCGTGACAAGACGCTCGTACCGCGCAAGCCAGCCGCGCCGGAACTTCGACACGGGGCGTTTCCACGCCGCGCGGCGCTTCACCAATTCCGCGCCGTCCACGAGGAGGTCGAGCGTCCGGTTCGGGAGATCGATTTTGATTCGATCCCCGTCCTCGACCAGGGCGATAGGGCCGCACTCCGCCGCTTCGGGCGACACGTGGCCGATGCTCAGATTGCGCGTGCCGCCGGAGAAGCGTCCGTCGGTGACAATGGCGATCTTGTCGCCGAGACCGCAGCCGGCGACGGCGGCCGTCAACGCAAGCGACTCGCGCATGCCGGGGCCGCCTTTCGGCCCTTCGTAGCGCACGATCAGCACGTCCTTCGCGACGACCTTCCCTTCGCGCAGGCAGGCCATGGCGGAGTCTTCGTCGTCGAAAACCCGAGCGGTTCCCGTGAACCGGACCATGTCCGCGGCGACCGCTCCCTGCTTGACGACGGCGCCGTCGGGTGCAAGCGAGCCCTTGAGCACAGCGATGCCCCCTTCGCGGGAGATCGGATCGTCGAGAGCGTGTATGACTTCCGCGTCTCCCGTTCGCGCCGCCTCGCAAAGCGCTCCCATTGTGCGCCCTGAGACGGTGAGACAGTCGCGCTCGAGGAGCGGCGCAAGGGTTTTCAGAACTGAAGGAATGCCGCCGGCGAACTCGAGGTCCTCCATCATGAGGTCTCCTCCCGGCCGCAGGGACACGAGTTGCGGAACGTCCCGGCTCAGGCGGTCGAAGGCGTCGATGGTTACGTCGACCTCGGCGGCGTGGGCGATGGCGGGAACGTGGAGGGTCGTGTTGGTCGATCCGCCGAGGGCGAGGTCGACGCGGATGGCGTTCTCGAGCGACTCCTTCGTCACGATCTTGCGCGCCGTAACGCCCTCGCGAACGAGTTCGACAACGCGTTCGCCCGCCTCCTGGGCGAGGCGGGCCTTCTTGGCCGCGCCAGCCAGCGCCGTGGCCGTCCCCGGCAGGCTCATCCCCATGGCTTCCGTCAGGCACGCCATCGTGTTCGCCGTGTAGAGCCCCTGGCACGCCCCTTCGCCGGGACACACTTCCGTCTCGAGGTCCGCCATCTCGGCCTCCGTGAGTTTCCCCGCTTGACACAGGCCGACAGCCTCGAACGTGTCGCGCACCAGCGAGAGTCTCCGCCCGCGGTGGCGGCCCGACAGCATGGGCCCCGCGGTGACGACGATGCTCGGAACGTCCAGGCGACAGGCCGCCATCAGCATCCCCGGCGTGATCTTGTCGCAATTGGTCAGCAGGACGAGCCCATCGAGCTGATGGGCGTGGACGATGGACTCGATCAGGTCGGCTATCAGCTCGCGCGAGGGAAGGGAGTAGTGCATCCCCGCGTGCCCCATGGCGATGCCGTCGCAAATCCCCGGAACCGAGAAAAGAAACGGCGCGCCTCCGCCGGCGCACACTCCCCATTCGATCTTCCGTTCGAGGGCGCGCATCCCGATATGCCCGGGGACGAGGTCGGTAAAACTCGAGCACACCCCTACAAAAGGCTTCTCCATCTGGCGCGAGGTAACCCCCGTTGCGCGAAGGAGCGCCCGGTTCGGCATTCGTTCGATTCCCCTTTTCAGAATGTCGCTGCGCATGATTCCTGCTTCCTCCCTTCTCTGGGGGCCGGCGCCGCCGGTCGGTGTCCTTGACGTCTCCTCGGAAGGAAAGGGCGCTGGCCCGCCGTGGACCCCGTTGCGGAACCGAGACTAAGCCATTCCCGCCCGCGGGGCAACCCCAACTTGGGCTCGGGGCTTTTCGCGACAGATTTCCCTTGCCCATTCGGGCGGGGGTTGTTATACGAACGTGCTCGCCTGCTTCGGGAGGAAGTAGCGGAGCCGCGCTCCCCCTGCTTTCTGTCGCGTAGGCGACTGATTTCACACGCCTTCACGGCGTCGGGCGGCAGCCCGCGCCGGGGGGCCGTCGACGAAGGGCGGCCCTTGGGATGTCCCGGGTGCCTGGGCCTCGAGGTCCAGGTCTGTCGAAAGACAAGAAGGCGGAGGACCAACCCGATCCGGCATGCGAACCGGATCTGAAGGTCCCCACCGGCCGGACCGCGCCGAGGGCGGCGGACGCCGTCGCGCGGGCGGGCGGGGAGACTGGAAGGAAAGGAATTTCCCAACCATGATGCAGCCCGTTTCCATGAAGCAGCTGTTGGAAGCCGGGGTTCATTTCGGCCACCAGAAGCGCCGTTGGAACCCCAAGATGCAGAAGTACATCTACACCGATCGCAACGACATCTACATCATTGACCTGAAGAAGACGCTCAAGCTCCTGCGCGAAGCGTGCGTCACCGTGCGCGACATGGTGGCGGCGGGGGGCGAGGGCCTCTTCGTCGGCACGAAAAAACAGGCGCGCGACGCCATCGTGCACTGGGCTCAGCAGTGCAACATGCACTACATTAGCAACCGTTGGCTGGGCGGCATTCTTACGAACTGGGAAACCGTGCAGAAGCGCGTGGCTCGCCTGATCGAGCTCGACCGGATGCTGGAGACCGGCGAGATCGAGAAGTACTCCAAGAAGGAACAAAGCCGCCTCAACCGCCAGCACTTGGGTCTGAAGAAGAATCTCGAGGGGGTGAAGCGCATGAAGAAAGTCCCCAGATTCCTCTTCGTGATCGACCCGCAGAAAGAGCACATCGCCGTTCACGAGGCGAACAAGATGCGCATCCCCATAGTCGGCGTCGTTGACACCAACTGCGATCCCGACCCGATCGACATCGTCATCCCAGCCAACGACGACGCCATCCGCGCCATCAATCTCGTGTGTCAGAAGATGGCTGAGGCCTGCATCGACGGCATGCTCATGCGCGTCGAAGCGGGCCTGGAGCCGCCCACCTATCTGCCCGAATCCGTGCGCCAACAGGTGATCGGCGCCGCTCCCGAGGCGGTTTCAGAGCCCCAGGTGGCGGTCGCCGCCTCGCACGCAGTCGTTGCGGCGCCCACGCCTGAGCCCGAAGTCCCCCTCGCCGAGCCCGTCGCCGAAGAGGCGCCATCCGAGCCGGAATCCCTTCCGGCTACGGAGCCGCCCGCCGCGACGCCCCCGCCGATAGCGCCGCCGGCGGCGCTATGACCTTCTCCTTTCTGGCCCAGTTGCCGGCCTCGGGAAAGTTGGCCCTCGTCGCTAAGGCGCCGCGCGAAACGTTTCAGCACAAGGAGAGAAAACGGTGATAGAAATCACGGCATCAAGGGTCAAGACCCTGCGCGAGCAAACGGGCGTGGGGATGATGGAGTGCAAGAAAGCGCTCCAGGAAGCGGACGGGGATCTGAAGCGGGCGGCCACGCTGCTTCGGGAGAAGGGCGAGGCGAAAGCGGTCAAACGGGCCAGCCGCGCCACGAATGAGGGCCGCATTCAAGGCAAGGTGCGC
>DATKZW010000018.1:0-4165 GCA_035527775.1 Sumerlaeia bacterium
CGCAAGATCCGGCTTCGCATTCGCGCGGTTCTCGGAGAGGGACCCGCCGCGGGCGTCGAGTTTCTCCTCACGAACACCGGCGCATCGCGCTTGAGCGACGTGCGCCTCTCTGCCTACTCCAACCTCGAGTCGGCCCACACCCACGAGGGGGATTACAGCGTTCTCGACCCGCGTCTCGGGGCGCTGCTCGTCGTTGACCCGCCGACGAGCGTCAGTGTCGTGATGGCTGGGCTCGACCTCCCGGCGACGGGCTACTCCGGCGCCTGGGCGTCGGAGGCAGAACTGCGCGCCGCCGCCGGCGTCCCCGTCAGCGAATGGAAGCCTTTCACGGGATTTCCGCAGGGCATGCGCGAACGCTTGATACGCGCTTCCATCCCCCACGCGCCCGCGCCTCCCGTCATGGACCCGGAGACGCCCGAAACCCGGACCCTCACGGAGACCGAAGCGACCGAGATTCTCGAAAAGGACTGGCTCTTTCAGGCCGAAGGAGAACTCTTGAACGGGCGGGCGCTCAAGGAGATCGACTGGGCGCGAGCCCTTGCGGCGCGCCTGAAGAAGGATCCGAGGACTCCCGACCTCGCGGGGGACCTGAAGGAGCTGAGCGCGCTGAAGGACAAGGCCGGCGGGGCGCCGGTGAAGGAGGGATCGTCGCGATCCGGTGAGTCAGCCGAGAGCGCCCGCGACCTCTATCTCGCCGTTCGGCGCGTCAAGCGCCGCATCGCTTTCCAGAATCCCGTCATCGACTTCGACCAACTTCTATTCATCGACAATCCCTATCCCCAAGGCTCGGAGTGGCCGCACCAGGCGCGCCACCGCGACGGGATGATGGCCGTTCCCGGCGGAAGGCTCCTCGTGCTCGAGGACCTCCATCCGGGCGGCGCCATCACGGCGCTGGCGCCGGTCGAGGATTTCGGCTTGCCCAAGCCCGGCAGTTTCTGGCGTCCCGACCTCTCTTTCGACGCGGGAAAGGTCCTCTTCTGTTACAAGGCGTATGACGAGAAGTCTTTCCACCTCTACGAGATCAACATCGACGGCTCGGGACTCAGGCAATTGACCTTCGGCGACTACGACGACCTGGACCCGATCTACCTGCCCGACGGCCACATCCTGTTCACCTCGACCCGCGGCAATACCTACATCCGCTGCATGCCCTATACCTACTGCTACATCCTGGCGCGATGCGACGCGGACGGCAGGAACATCTACATTCTCTCCCAGAACAACGAATGCGACTGGCTGCCGACGCTCCTCAACGACGGCCGCGTCGCCTATTCGCGCTGGGAATACCACGACAAAGCCCTCTGGCGCATCCAAAGCCTTTGGGCCATGAATCCCGACGGGACGAACGTGGTGACGTTCTGGGGCAACCAGAGCGTGTGGCCGGATCATCTGACCGAGCCGCGCCCCATTCCCGGCAGTCCGCGGGTCATGTTCACCGGCGTCGCCCACCACGACTGGTTCGCGGGGTCGGTCGGCGTTCTCGACACGCGCAAGGGCTACAACTTCCCCCACGGCCTCACGAAGGTCACCGCGGACGTCGCCTGGCCCGAGTGCGGCGAGCCGCCCCTCGATCCGATCGAATCGCCCGATTACCACCCGTCGGGCCCATACGACGCCTACAAGACCCCGTATCCCCTGAGCGAAGAGGACTTCCTCGTCTCGGCCCGCGCGGAGGGGAAATTCCGCCTCTACCTGATGGACGTTCGCGGCAACCGCGAGCTCATCTACGAAGGCTCGCACCACGTCTGGCACGCCGTCCCGGTCAAGCCTCGCCAACGCCCCCCGGTTCTGACGGACCGGGTTGCGTGGCCTGGCACGGGGGAGGATCGGATGCCGCCGCAACCCGCCGTCCTCTACAGCGCGAACGTGTATCAGGGGGCGCCCGAAGTCCTTCGCGGCAAAGCCAAGTATTTGCGCGTCATTCAGATGGACGCCCGCACGTACTCGACCTGGACGCGCGACGCCCGCTTTTCCGGACCCGGCGTTTCGCTCGTCCAGGACGACGGCGTGAAGCGGATTCTCGGGACCACGCCCGTCGAGGCGGACGGTTCGGTCCATTTCAAGGCGCCTCCGGGCAAAGCGCTCCACTTTCAACTTCTCGACGAGCGCTACCGCGCGCTCCACACCATGCGTTCCTTCACCGGCGCCATGCCGGGCGAGCGGCGCGGGTGCGTCGGGTGCCACGAGTTGCACAGCACGACGCCCGTCAACGAAGCCGGTCGTCGAGGTCTGGCGCTGGCTCTTCGCCGCGAGGCCGCGGACCTGACTCCGCCACCCTGGGGAACCGAGAGCATCGGGTACGAACGCTTCGTCCAGCCGGTGCTCGACCGATACTGCGGCGAATGCCACCAGGGCAATGGGAAGGGCCGCAAGAAGCTCGACCTGACCCTGCGGCCCGGCCTGAGCATTTTCAAAGAGCCCTACATCACCCTCGTCGGCGGCGCCCAGTACAGCCCCGTTCCGCCGACGGACAGGCCGGGCATCGCCGGCGCCCTGATGTGCGAGAACTTCGCCCAGAGCGATCCAGCCAGCTACGTGACGTTTCCGCCCATGAAGCATCTCTCTTACACAAGCAATCTCATCGAGATCGCCATGAACGGCCGGCACAACACACGCATCGTCGCGATGCGCGACGTCCAGGTTGATCCTCTCAGTTTGCGCAAACTCATCGCGTGGGTCGACACGAACTGCCCCTATCGCGGCGAACCGGAGATCCGCGCCATCCCCGATCCGGACTTTCCCGGCATTGCGGCGCTGCCCATCCGCCCCAGAACGAGAACCGCGCCGGTTGTGGCGCGGCCGTGACGGGGCGGAATGAACACAGGCAAGCGCGTGAACGACACTCGAAGGTCTGAGCGGCGCGATCTTGACGGATGATCTCATGGCCTCGTCGTGCCCGCTTCCCGCACGCCAGTTCACAAAACATTGTACAGGACGCCGTCCGACTGACATGATGCATAGCGCGCTCCCGTCGCGAGCCCTTCGCGCCGGGGGAACGCGCCGTCGACCGTCGCGCGGAGACGCCATCCGACGCTGTAGGAGGAAGACTCCCCAAGGAGGAGCCCGAAAACGCCGCATATGACAGGCAAACGCATTCCCCAAATCCAGCACGCCGTGCAACTGATCGGACCGGACCGATTGGTGCTCAACACGGAGAAGCCCGTCTTCGAACCGGGGCCGCATCAGATTCTGTGCCGGGTTGAAGCCGTGGGGCTCTGCTTTTCCGACTTGAAGCTGCTCAAGCAGTTTGCGGAGCACCCGCGCAAAGGTGTGACCGCATCAGGCGTAGACCCGAAAGTGCTCGAGGAGATCCCTTCGTACGTCCCGGCCGAGAAGCCGACGGTCCCGGGCCACGAGACGGTGGTAACCGTCGTGGCCGCGGGTCCGGGAACGCGGCATCAGGTGGGCGAGCGTGCTCTGGTGCAAACGGACTACCGTTGGCTCCCCACGGACAAGGGAAGCAACAGCTCTTTCGGATACAACTTTGAGGGGGCGCTTCAGGAATACGTCTTGATGGACGAGCGGATCATCACGACGCCCGCCGGGGAGTCCATGCTGATCCCGGTTGGCAAGGACCTTTCGGCCTCAGCGGTGGCGCTGGTCGAGCCGTGGGCGTGCGTCGAGAACGCCTACGTTTCGCCCGAGCGGCAAAGGTCGCTGGGCAATGGGCGGCTCCTCGTCGTCGTTGGCGAGGGACATGAACCGGGGGACCTTGCGGGCGTTTACCGCGAAGGCGAGAGGCCCTGCGGAGCGACCGCCGTCATGGCGTCCTGCGATCCCGGCTCTCTCGGGGAACTTGGATGCCGCGAGGCGCCGACCTGCGTTCCCTCGCTCGATGCGGTCGGGGACGCCGCGTTCGACGACATCGTCTATTTCGGCGCCGACGCGCGAACCATCGAGCGCCTCGACCGAATGCTGGCGCCTCGCGGCTTGCTCAATGTCGTGCTGGGAGGGAAGCGGATCGGCGAGAAGGTCTCTCTGGGTTTCGGTCGTTGTCACTACGGCGGCATGCGCTACATCGGCACGACGGGATCGAACGCGGCTGAGAGTCTCGGCGTCATTCCCGAGACGCCGGAAATCCGCCCCTACGACCGGCTGCTAATCGTCGGGGCGGCGGGCCCCATGGGCCTCATGCACGTTGTGCGGGCCCTTTGTCAGGGCGTGG
>DATKZW010000019.1:0-5263 GCA_035527775.1 Sumerlaeia bacterium
GAGCTACGATTATCTCGTGAAAGAGGGTCTGGGCGAGGGGAACAAGTAGGCGGCGTGCGGCCGGCTCATTTCTTGGGCGCTCACGGGACCCGGTGTGCGCGGCGAGCCAGAGGTGAACGATTCGGTTGTTCGTCGCACTGCCACAACGAAAGACGCAGGTGTGTCAGAGCGCCGCGGTCTTACCGCGGGACGGACCGGGGCAGGATGCCGTCGGGACAAGCCCTTACAGCCCCTGCGGGCGAGACGCCCGCGTTTCGTTGCCTTTTCCGCGCAAGGCCGCGGCAGCTCGCCTCGTCGGGCGTTGCCCCGCACTACGTTCCGGGCGGAACCGCGCTTTCTGCGAGAGTGCTACCGGCTCCCGTATCCGCCGCTGTAACGCACGATGTCTCCGGCGGACCTTGTGCCGTTCGTCGCGTCGTAGAGCCAAGGCTCGTAGTTGGGGAAATACCCGTTCGGATCGCCGGGGGCGAGATTCATCATATACCCCCCGAGCGGTCCCGTGAACACGTAGTCCGGCCCGAAGGAGGCCACGCACCAGTTCTGAGGAACGGTCGGAACTCCCTGCTCCGCTCGGTAGAGGGCGATGTTGCTGTACCAGAGCGTCGACACCTCTCGGCCCAGGTAGCGTCCCGTGTCGGCGTTGTGGATGGGAAGGAAGGGGTCGTTCAAGTCGCAGGAGGTGAGATAAGCGACGGGCGTGGTCAACTCGGCAAGGAACTCGATAGGCCCCCGGTTGTTCTGGTCGAAGAGGCCGAATGCGCGGTTGAAGGCGGGATACCCGGTATGATCGACGGCGTAAGCTTCGATGGCGGTTTCGGCAGAACGCATGTCGGCCTTGACTCGGCTGACCTTCGACCGAACCTGCGCCTCGAGGAAATTCGGGACCGCAATGGCCGCCAGGATGGCGATAATGGCCACCACGATCAGGAGTTCGATGAGGGTGAATGCGTTGGGTGTTCTCTTAGGCATCGCGCCAATCCTCCTCTCAACCCGGCATCGCCGAAGCGATCAGGGCAGAAAAGTGCGTTTGTATTCGTCGATGCAATAGCGATCCGTCATGCCGGAGATGTGGTCGGCGATCACGCGCTCGAGCCCTTCGGCCTCGATCCGCGCCTGACCCCCGCGCGGGAGAAGCCCCGGCTTGGACCGGTAGGCGTGGAAAAGCCGCTCGATGAAGTCCTCGGCCTTGTTCGTCATGCGCACGACGCGAGGGTGCTGGTAGACGTTCTCCAAGAGGAACGTCCGAAGCTGTCCGTTGCGTTCGGCCGCCGCGACTGAGAAACTCCCCAGGCGCACGCCCTGGCGCCGAACGCTCTCGAGCGAATCGACGCCCGTCTCCTCGATGTTTCGCTCGGTCTGCTCGAGGGCGTCGCTGACGGCCACGTCGATTAACCCCCCAATGAGGCGATAGCGAACAAAGGACGCGCCGTCTCGGCCGGAAGCGCCTCCCGCCTCCTTCTGGATCTCCCCCCGCACTTCGTTCACCCACGGAACCTGCTCGAGGTCCTCGAGGGCGAGGAGCCCCATCTTCAGCGCGTCGTCCAGATCGTGGTGATTGAAAGCGATTTCGTCGGCGAGGTCCACGAGTTGCGCCTCCAGGGGCGGAGCAAGGTCCGGATTGAACCGCCGCATGGAAGGCGAATCGTACGACGTGCGGTGCTTGGCGATCCCCTCGCGCACCTCCCACGTCAGGTTGAGGCCCGGAAAGTCGCGGTAGCGCCGCTCGAGGCGCTCGACCACGCGCACGCCCTGGCGGTTGTGCTCGAAGCCGCCGCGGCCCTCGAGCAAGCGATGCAGCGCCGCCTCGCCCGAATGGCCGAAGGGCGTATGGCCCAGGTCATGAGCCAGAGCGACCGCTTCGGTAAGATCGTCGTTCAGGCGCAAGGCGCGCGCGAGCGTCCGGGCGATCTGCGCCACCTCCATCGTGTGGGTCAGTCGCGTGCGGTAGTAGTCGCCCTCGTGAATGACGTAGACCTGCGTCTTGTACTCGAGCCGACGGAAGGCCTCGCAGTGAATGATCCGATCGCGGTCGCGCTGGAAATCGGTCCGCACGCGGCAAGGATGGGTCTTGTGCTCGCGCCCGCGCGTCTCGGCGCTGAAGGCCGCGAAGGGCGCCAGCGTTTGGCGTTCGAGTTGTTCGCAATCTTCGCGGGTTCGCATAGTGCTTCGTCTCGCTCCGTGATGGGCTCCGGTCTCCGGGGCGTTACGTGGATTGTGCGCCTTCGCGAGCGCTCGGGCAACTCGAAAACGCGGCGCCTCGCGGATTTCTCCGCGGGACAACGATCCCTTGTCCTTCCAGGAGCGCCGTGATACAGTCGCCCGTTTCCTGCCCAGTCCGCACCGCAAGGGGAGAATCCGATGGGGGCCGGCCATAGCGCAAAACCTTGGGAGATTCGCGAAGCCGAGTTCCTGGTCAGCGCCGTCCGAGAGAGCGACTACCCGCGGCCGCCTCTGCCGCAAGTTGCCTTTGCTGGACGCTCGAACGTCGGGAAATCGGCCCTCCTCAACTGCCTCGTGCGGCGCAGAAGACTTGCCAAGACCAGCCGCACGCCGGGCCTTACGCAGTTGATCAACTTCTTCCTCATCAACGGGCGGTGGCATTTCGTCGATCTCCCCGGTTACGGCTACGCCAAGGCGCCTCCCGCCGCCCAGGAGAAGTGGCGTCACATGGTTGAGGCCTATCTGACGGAGAATCCGAATCTGCGCCTTCTGGTCCTCCTCCTCGACGCCCGACGCGTTCCTTCTCCCCTGGACGACCAACTGGTCGAGTTGCTCGAGCGCCGCGGAATCCCCGCGCAAGCGGTCTTGACAAAATGCGACAAGCTCAAGCGTAATGCACTGGCCAAAGCCCGCCGCGAAATCGGCGGGCGCTACGGCCTAAGCGGCGAATCCCTGCCCATCGCGACGTCGGCGGTCACCGGGGCCGGACGCGAAGACCTATTGAGACGGATTGCCGAAGCGCTGGAGCGCGGCGTCTCGGCGGGCCCCCAGCCGTCCCCGCGGTGAAAGCAAGGCCCGAAGGGGCATGACGCCACCGCGGGAAGCGCGGCTCCGCGGAGTGAGAGGAAACCCGATGCCGGAAGAGATCCTGACGTTGGTCAACGAGAACGACGAGGAGGTCGGACGAGCCCCCCGCAGCGTGGTTCGGCGGGAGAGTCTGTTGCACCGTTCGACGGCGATTCTCGTTTATGACTCCCGAGGCCGGCTACTGATCCACAAACGAACGGCCAGTAAGGACATCAATCCTTCGCTCTGGGACCTCTTTGCCGGCGGCGTCGTTGCTCTCGGCGAGACATACGAGGAAGCGGCCCGCCGCGAGACGCGCGAGGAGATCGGCATCGAGAGCCCCGAGTTGGAGTTCCTTTTCAAGATCCACTACCACAACGCTCACAATCCCTGTTTCGTCGGTGTGTTCAAGACGGTCTATGACGGTCCGATCGCCTTTCAGGAAGAGGAGATCGAGGAAGGGCGCTTCGTGACGGACGGGGAACTGCGCGAGCTGATTCGCACACGCCCTTTTGTGCCGGAGTCGCTCGAGATCTGGGAGGAATGCCTCAGACGGCGACTTGGCGAGGAACGAGTCGGTTGACAAGGAGGTCTTTCGGGTCATCGCCTCCCGTGCTTTCCACTCCGTTCTGTGTGTCGGCCTTCTCCCGATCTCGACGGAACCCTCGCGTCCAGAGGCTCTCGCGTCGCGCGAATCCTTCTCTTCGTCTCGTCGGTCGTTTTTTGGTTTACATCTCGTGGAATTCCTGGCATAGAACAAGCGAGGGGACCTCTGCGTGTCTCGGGGCGGGGGGCGTCCGCTGTTCAACGACGTGCCGTGTCACCCGTTGGCGGAAACGAGTCCCCCATGAAACGCGGGCCGGAAGACTGCGACTCGCTCTGTGCCAAGGAGGTCGCGCACCATGAGAAGGCTTGCTCCCCTCGCTCTCTTCCTCTCGATCTCAGCGCTTGTTCCCTCTGCGTCGACCGGAGCTGAAACGAAAGAAGACTCGGACGACAGAGCCTCAGCCGCGAAGAGCGCAGAGGAAAAGAACGTCGTCATAGTCCAGGTTCCCAAAGTCCACGTGTACGCCGAAGCCGACAAGAAATCGAAACGCAAGTTCTCGCTCGATGAATTCACGCCCGTGGAAGTCCTCGGCGCGAACGGTTCGTGGAAGAAAGTGAAAACCAAGGGAGGCGCAACCGGCTACGTCCCCGCGAGCAGTCTGGCCCGGAGCGCCTTCGTCAGCGCCTCGGGGAAGATCACGAACGTGCGCGAGGGCCCGGACCGCGACGATCGCCTTGTCTTCACTCTCAAGAATCATTATCCCCTCCGGGTCCTCGATCGCGCGGCTTCACGGGTCAAGGTCGTGGATTACGAGGGAGATTCCGGCTGGGTGCACGAGAACTATCTGTCAACCAAGAGTTACGTCATCGTCACGGGGATCAAAGGCCGCGATACGATCAACGTCCGCGAAGGACCCGGCGTGAAGCACGCGTTCCGTTTCGAAGCTCCCAAAGGCTACTATTTCGAGGTCCTCGAGGAAAAGGACGGCTGGCTGCACGTCAAGTGCCCCGACGGGGACGAAGGCTGGTGCAGCGCCAAACTCGTTTGGGGCTACCTCGAGCCCTAACGGGCGGGAACCATCTCCACCCCCCCCGCGCCCGCCAGAACCGCGCGAACCGGCGAGCCCGGGCCCACGTTGATCCGGACCGTTCCAACGGCCGCGGGAAGAATCGCGCACCCTCCGCTCGGCACTCTCAGCTCTTCCCCTCCGGCCGCGAGAGAAGTATCGCCCTCAAGAACGATCAGGGTTTGGGCCGAACGTGGGTCAACCCGCCACGACGTCGGTCTCTCGAGCGTGATGCGCTCGATGCGGTAGGCCGCGACGTCCACCAACGTCTCGTGCCGCCCCCAGGAGGCGGTCGCCGCAACGGGCCGGATGCGGGGCCCGCCGCCGGCGTCCTCGAACCGCATGACCTTGCGCGCCGCGTCCAGGTGAAGGGGCCGCGGCTTGCCGTCGTCTCCCAGACGCCCGTAGTCGTGAATCCGGAACGTCGAGTCGGACGGCTCCTGGATTTCGAGAATCGCCACCCCCCTGCAGAGAGCGTGGACCGTCCCCGGCGCCACGCGGAACACGTCGCCGGGACGGACCTCGATGCGCCGCATGCATTCCACCACGCGCCCCTCGGCCAGCAGACGATCGAAGTCGTCGAGCGTCGCGCCGGGCGCGAAACCGTGCAGGATCGCGCCCCCCGGCGCCGCGTCCAGGACGAT
>DATKZW010000020.1:0-7194 GCA_035527775.1 Sumerlaeia bacterium
CAGCTCATTCGTCGGGCCCGCATTGGTCTGGGTCGCGGTTCCGGCGATTCGGTCACCGTTTCCCGCCGATTTCCCAGCGTCCCGCGCAGACGTCCCCGCACTTGGGACAGCGCCCGCCCGGCTTCAGGCGGTTGGAGCGGATGAAGAAGCCGGCGCGGGAAATCAAAAGCTCGCCGCATGCGGGGCACCAAGTCGACTCGCGGCGGTCGTCGCGCAGGTTGCCGCAGTAAATGTGGCGCAGGCCTTCCTGCTTACCGATCTCGAGGGCCGCCTCGACGGCTCGCGCGGGCGTCGGGGGCGGAGACGTCATTTTGTAGTCCGGATGGAAGCGCGAGACGTGCCAGGGAACGTCGGGACTGAGTCCGGCGACGAACCGGGCGATCTCGCGGAGCTCTTTCGCCGAGTCGTTCATGCCGGGAACGAGAAGCGTCGTCACCTCGACCCAGATCTTCTTCTCGTGGAGATGCTTGAGAGTCTCCAGGACGCCTTCGAGCTTGCCGCCGATGACGTTGCGGTAGGTGTCGGGATTGAAGCTTTTCAGATCGACGTTGATCGCGTCGAGACAAGGGGCGATGGCGTCCACGGCCTCCGGCGTCATGAACCCGTTCGAGACGAAGCAGTTGCCGAGACCCGCTTCCGAAGCGAGGCGCGCCGTATCGAGGGCGTACTCGAAGAAGACGGTCGGCTCGCTGTAGGTGAACGACATGCTCTGGCAGCGACTCCGCACGGCGGCGCGGACGAGCGCCTCCGGCTCGACCCAGTCGCCCGGCGCGTGGCCCGACCCCTCGCGCAAGGCCTGCGAGAGGGAGTGGTTCTGACAGAACTCGCATCGGAAGTTGCAGCCCACCGTCGCCACCGACATGGAGAGCGTTCCGGGCAGAAAGTGGAAGAGCGGCTTCTTCTCGATCGGGTCGACGTTCATCGCCGCGCAGCGACCGTAGACGAGCGAGATCAGGCGCCCGTCCTCGTTCTTCCGCGCGCGGCAGACGCCGGATTTCCCCGGCGCGATCGCGCAGCGATGGTGGCACAGATCGCAAACGACGAATTTCTCCCCGCGCTCGTCGTCGCGATGATAGAAGCGCGCTTCGGTTTTCATGATTCCTGCCTTCTTTCAGACACGGATTGCGCGGGGCTCGACGGGATTCGCGAGAAGACAAGCGTCGGTCTGTAATCCTCTCGTCAAATGCCAAGCAAGACAGTCTTAAGTGGAGAACCCGGCGCTGGGGAGATGGCGCTTCCGACCTGCTTCCTCATCTCGAAACGGTCGATTTCCACGCCGCGGGATGTAACCGCATGACCGGACAGTCGCTCTCTGGAGATGTCCAGATAGACGAATATCTTGTCGTCGCAGTTCTGCGCCAGCCGGTCAGAATCTAGCGGCCACAAGCATCCTTGGGCTTTGCCACAGGAGCCAACGACCAGCGCATATTGCCGCGGAACGGAGGTGTTCCTTCTTTCGTACACGTGATTGTGTCCGGCGATGAGCAGATCACAGCTGCGTTGGCTCCCGAAAATGGAGGCCAGAATGCGGCACACTTCCGCATCTGGGCCCGTGCAGACGTCTGAGGCGTAGGCCGGGCGGTGTCCGACCAGGATCGTCCAGGTCGAGTTGTCCGCGCTGGCGGATTCCTTCAGCCACCGGTATTGCCGGGGGTCGCGTGGGAGCGTCTCCGTGTCGATGACGAACACAGAGCACAGCCCGTCGCCCGCAGTCCATCTGTAGTACCTTCTGCCCCGCATCCCAAGACGCGGATCAAGCCGTTCCGCCTCGATGTATCCCCCCGAGTAATCGTGGTTTCCCAGAGCGGCATACACAGGAGTCTCGCCCTGGAAGAGACCTTCGAACGGTGTGCGCACGCAACGCTCGAAGGCTGTCTCATAGTCTGCATCGACATGGATGTTGTCGCCAAGCAGGAAAGCAGCGGAAATCCGAGTCTGGAGCTGCAGGGACTGGAGTTGGCGATCTATCGCGGCCCGCCCCCTGGCCCCGTGGCCAACGTCCCCTAAGAATGCAAGGCGAAGCGGAGCATTGCTCGCGCTTTCGAGCCGCGCATCCGTGGTGACGAACGCCGGGCCCCCGTGTGCTGCCATGTGCCGCGAGAGACAGAGGCTGCCGATCAACGCAGCGGCTGCCATTAGGACGGCGCCGTAGACGTATGCGGCCGTGTGAGAGAAGACGGCTCGCGGCAATAGGACAGCCCCGACGAGGTGAATGACGCCAAGAGAAGCGAGGGTCAGACCCTCGTAGGGCGTGATGTCAATCCCGCAAAGCCAAAGAAGTTCTGGTCGGAAATAGGCCCCCGCGCCAAAGACGCACAAGGAAGACGAAAGCAGCAACGACGCCGCCCTTAGCGCAGGAACCGGGAACGTCTTCGCCGCCCCACTCATGCCTTCCTCCCGCTCCGTTCCTTGGCTTTCGCGTCCTTGGCGCACCCGTCGCACAGCATCCCCGCGACGCGGCCCGCCAAAAACCGCTCGCGGCATTCCTGGTACTTGGCGCCCGCCCAGATCTCGCGCAGCGGCTGACTGCGAGCGTCGCCCATCACGCTGGTCTGTTCCCAGTCGGCGCAGCACATCACCAGCCGCCCGTCATAAAGGACGTAGAGCTGCTCGAACAACCGGTTGCACCAGTCGAAGCTCCGTAACTCCCTGAGGGCGATCTTGTCGCTCTGGATATTCTTGTGTTTGCCGCGGTTCTCCAGCTGGTTGAGGTTGATCTTCACGCCGCGGCGCCCCCAGTATTCCCGGATTCCCGGCAATTGCGGCTCAAGCAACTGGGTTACCAGCATGCAGACCCGCACGCGCGGCTTCTCGTAGTTGCCTTGGCGCTTGAGATCCAGCAGCCGGTCTATGTTCTCCAGCGTTCGCTCGAGGGGCATCCCCATGGTCCGTCGGTAGACCTCGGGATCCAGGCCGTGGACCGAGAGATTGAGCCGGTCCAGTCCGGCGTCGAGCAGCCCCTTGGCCATCCGCTCGGTCAAGAGCCCGCCATGCGAGTTGATCTTGGTGAACTGTCCTTCTTTTTTCCGGTCGGTGATGTACTTGACGCGCTCAGGCAGTTGCTTGTCCAGCATCGGTTCGTTCATCAAGTAGGGCGAGAAACGCCGAACGCCCCAGTCCAGACACTGGTCGACGATCGAGCGATAGAGGTCCCAGTCCATCGGACGCCCGACCGGGATGCGCAGATTGGTCTTCTTGTTCGGGCAAAAGATGCAGTTGCCGTCGCAGCCCGAAACGGTCTGGATCTGCGCGTGCTCGGGCGCCTCAGGGACCGGACGTCGTTTGTCAAGCACGCGATATTTCCAGCGCACCAGCGGGTTGCCGACTCGGCTCGGCAGGTAATACTTCACGGCCACGAGTTGTCGCCTTCCTTGCGATGTGATGGTGTTCGCGCTCCTGCTCGGCGCCCCTCGTCCTGATCGTTCATACGCTTCTTATGGAAGGACAAGCGCCGCTTGCGGGGCCGGCGAACGGTCAGTCGTTCATCGCCGGTCGCATGACTTGGATCGTCTTGACCTCGAGTTCCTTCCCTTCCACCCAAACCTGGTAGTACTCCGCGGGGTCGGGTTTCCAGGTTTGTTTACTCAAGGATGACACGTAGACGGGGATCCCGTGCCATTCGTAGGTGAAGACCTTGTGGATGTGACCGGCAAAGATGGCGGCGACGTCGTAACCGGAGATGATCTCAGCCAGGGCGCGGCTGGACTCGGATCCCATGGTGTGGTCTACGGGCCCGCCATCCGTCGACCGGGGGGGAGTGTGCGTCAGGAGAATGACGCGCTTGCCCTGTTGCTTCGCTTCCCCGAGCTTCTCCCCCAGCCAGTTCCGCTGGATCTGGGACAGACCCAGTTTGCCCGTGTCCAGGAAAACGAGCCGCCATTCCCCTGCGTCGACGGCGTACCAAGTGCGGCCGAGGTAGTGCTCGTAGAATTTATACTGCTTGCCGAACACCTGGTGGTCGACGTCGTGGTTGCCCGGCGTGTGGAAGTAGGGCAGGTTCGGCTTCAGGTGCGACTGGAGCTCTCGCATGTATCTCTTCCAGTGTGCGGGATTGGCGAACCTCACGACGTCGCCCATGTTGCAGAGGAAGAGGATCTCTCGCGCCTGGGCGTCCTCCATGACGGCAAGGCGGGGCGCCTCGCACATGCAGTTGTCTCCCAGCACGGCGAAAGAAAATGCCTCGCCCGAGGAGTCCAACCCAATCGCATCATCGCGGATGCGAAGATCAGGCAGAGGAGTCCCCGCGGGCACGCGGAGTTCGCTGTTCCAGTAGAGAAAGGCCCCGGCCGCCGCGACCACGAGGAAGCCTACAGCAAACGTAAGAACGGGAGAAACGCAGCGCGTCGATTTCTGGGGCTGACCGACATGATGGTCGCTCGGGGGCGATGGGTGGCGGGGGTCGGCACTCACCATGACTGGTTCCTCTTTTCCGGCCGAGGAGTTCTCCGCGGCAAGTCTTCTTGGTCTCCTGCAACCGAGAACACCCACCACTGCTTTCCTCGATCGCATGCATAGCGGATATGGTTCTCATCCAGTTTCTCGGCCAAGTTGTCTCCCTTGTGGCGGGTGGCGACGAGGACGAACGACTGTCCCGGCGCGGGATTCTTCATCTCCCGCAGCAGAACGTCGAAGTCCTCTTCCGGTTTGGACTCCGGTTCGGAGGGAGTGTAGCGGCGAAGGCGCCCTTTCAGGTAGAACTGCAAGCCGTTCAGCTTGGTGTTCTTGTATGCCGCAAAGCGGACACTTTCGCTACGGGCGGCGCGAAGGCAACGTTCGTGCAGCTGGCGCATGTCGCGCGTGCTGGGCGCGCGCGCCGAGAAGCCTTTTGCAGCGAAGAGCGCCGCGCAGGCGAGGGCGGCCAGCGTCGCGATGCCCCGCATCGTCGGCCCTCGCCCACTAGGTCGGGAGGCTTCTACGTCTCGGGTAATGGAACGCGCTATGCCGAGGGCGACCGGCGTCCAGAGGGGAAGCACGTAAAGCGGGAGACGGCTCCTGACCACGAAGAAGACCGTAAGGGGGACGAGCGCCCACAACAAGAGGAAAGAGCCGGCGCCTCCTTTGCGCATCTCCGTCCAGAGACTACGGGGGCGGTAGAGATTCTTCCGTGCGATGGCACGAACTTCATAGTAGGCCCAAGGGCCGCCGCCGAAGAGAAGGAGGGGCAGGTAGATGATGAAAGGCTTGTACCACTGCGGATTGCGATGGAAAGCGTTCGAGACCAACCGGTCCGCCACCTCCTGACCGAGGAAGTATCCCGCCAGTTCCGGATGGCGGGCGATCACGGCGCCGTACCAGGAAAGGCCGGCAAGAACAAAGAGAAGACTCCCCGTCAGGTTCACCATCCGCACCGGCCGCCCGGACTGGAAATGCCAGATGAGGATCGGCAGAAGGGGCAGAAGAGCCGGCGGCCCTTTGGTCAGGAAACCCAGGCCGAACGCAAGCCACATCGCGGAGACCCACGCGTACTGAAGGTTTCGGGAGACGCCTCCGCGGGCTTTGAAGTAGCACAGCACGGCCAGCGCTTCCCACAGCGTGAGAAGAGTGTCGGTGGAAAGGGCGAAAGCCCCTATCGCGGGAAACGGGGAGGAAGCGTAGACCAGCCCGGCGACCAAGCCGGCCTTCTTTCCCCAGAGCGTGGTTCCCATCGAGGCGACGATGAACACGGTGAGAAGAAAGGCGACCGCGTTGGCGAGGCGCGCTCCCCACTCGTTCACGCCGAGGAGCTTCATGCCGGCCGCGATCGCCCAATAGGTCATGGGAGGCTTCGTCCAATGGGGGAGATAGTCGAGAGTGGGTTCCAGGTAGTCTCCCGTTTCCAGCATTTCACGCCCCACCTCCGCGTACCGTCCCTCGGTGGTTTCGTACAGACCGCGGGAGCCTTGGAAGGCAAACGCCACAAGCAGGGCCAGGGCCGCCAGAAGCGTCCAAAAAGGAGTGAGATTGTCTTCCTGAGAATGCATGCGCGTCGACTTCCTGGGGCCCAAACGAGAAGACCAACTCAGCCATGGACGATACGCGAGAAGGGGTCGGCCGAGGGGCTCCCACGGCCCCTCGGCCCGAAGCTCACAGCACCCGGCGTTCTTGGGAAGACGCCGAACTGAGGACTTAGGCCGACGATGAAGTGCGGGAGCGAGCGGCATTCGTCAGAGACATCCGCGGTCAACGATCGTCATCGTCATCATCGTCATCGTCATCGTCATCATCGTCATCGTCATCATCGTCGTCGTCATCGTCTTCATCGTCGTCGTCATCATCGTCGTCGTCATCGTCGTCATCATCGTTTTCGTCTTCTTCCTCGATTTTGACGACCTTCCCGTTCGCATCGACGACGATTTCGATTTCCTTGCCCTCTTTCTCGATTTCCGCCTCGTAGACCACCTTGTCGCCCTCGGTCTCCCTGACGACCTCATCGATCTTGCCGCCCGCCGCGCGTTCCTTTATTGCGGCCGCGACCGCTTCGGGCGCCTCGTCCAATGTCACTTCGGTCTCAGACTCCAGCAGAGCGCCTTCGCCGTCGAACGTGTACTCCACCTCGCGGCCGTCGGCGACTGCCTCGACCTCGTAGACGAGTTTGCCGTCTTCCGTCTCTTTCTTGATCTTCTTGATAGTCGCTTTCCCGGCATGCTTCGCGACGGCTTCTTGCACGGCCTTGGGGAGTTGCTCGATCTTCAGGGCGCCTTTCGCAGAGTCTTTCTTTTCGGCTCTCTTTGACTCAACTTCGAGCACGTTGCCTTGGTCGTCCATCTCGATCTCCACCTTGGCCCCTTTCAGGAGAATCAGGGCTTCATAGACGGTCTTGCCATTCTCGGTTTCCTTCCCGATCTCCAGGATCTTTCCGTTCGCGGTAAAGAAACCGAGCAGACGCTGAACGGGCGCCGGCGCCTGGGCCAGCGCGACCTTCTCTTCTTCCTCTGCGGTTGCCTGGGTCAGAACAAACGCAAATCCCGCCAGGCTCAGAATCAGTGCCGTAAGAATCGCTTTTTTCATCTTCCTTCCCTCCCCGTGTAGATTGGATCTTCGGTCCACCTGTGAGACGTTTCGCATCTCCGTACGCGTCCTGGTCCTATCAGTCCCACCTCCTTTCAGTTCTTGTTTTAGACTCCTCCTCGGCGTTGGATCCTGAATCGGCTGCGGTAAAGAGACGGCAGGTCTGCGAAGAGCCCGACCGCCAGCGCCAGATTCAGGAGGATAACG
>DATKZW010000021.1:0-7098 GCA_035527775.1 Sumerlaeia bacterium
CGCCGGCGCCGCGGGTCGTCTCAGCGGCCCCCTTTTCCTCGGTCTCGCGATCTACGGGCTGGCGTGGACGCTTCTCTTCTACGTTTGGGGTGTGTGGAGATTCTCCCGGATGAGGTTGTGAAGCGATGGAGGAGAACAGAACCCGGAACCTGGCGGCGTTGATCGGCTTGGCCTTGTTCTTCGCGGTCGCCGTCGTCGCCGTCCCGCCTCTTCGGTCGGAAACCGATCGCGCGCGATCGATTTACACGGCCGGACAGACCGAGGACGTTCTGCGCGAGCGCAACACAAGCGCCTTTGCGCAGATCCTTGGCGAAGTGCGCGCCACCGCCGCCGATCTCATGTTCATCAAGACGAACCGCTACCTCCACACGGGCGTGGCCTACGTCCCCAAACAAGGCCGCGATCTCGCCATCGACTCCGTGGACGAATCGAAGCACTTCTCCGCCTGCGTCGGCGCCGCCACCCAGATCCGGTCCGCCGCCGAGGACTTCCGCGGCTTCCTGGGCAACCTGGAACGCACGGTGAAGCCTTACAAAGACGCCTCCGCGGAGCATACCCATACGGCCAAGACGGAGCTGCTCCCCTGGTACCGGTTGATGACCCTCAGCAACCCCCAGTACATTCGCGGCTACCGCATCGGCGGGTCGACTTTGGCGAGCGAAGAGAAATGGCGGCAAGCCCTGGAATTCATGGAAGAGGGAATCGCCCGGAACCAGGGCAATCCCCAGTTGTTCCTTCTCTATCAGACTCTTGCCTCCTTCCATCTGCGAGGCAAGACACACAAGGGCTACCCCTGGGGAGACGCGTGGCTCGACAACGCCCTCAAGGCGGCCCTGAACGCCTACGAGCTCGGCAGGAAACAACGCCCCCCTCTGGGCAAGACGGGGGCGATCGCCAAAGACCTGGCTTGGTCCCTGGATCTTGAAGACGACTTCTGTTTCTCGGCGCATGTGATTCTCCTTCTTCTGCGCGAAAAGGGAGACATCGAGGGCGCTCTTCAGTACGGACGCGAGATGGTCGAGCTGGTGCCGAACTACCAGCCGATCCGCCGCACCTTCGAGGACCTGAAGAAGAGAAGGGAGGGCCATGCCGATTCGAAGGAGGACAGAGCATCATGAAAGGCAAAACCATCGCCATCGCGCTCGGCGCCGCCGTTGCCGCGGTCCTTGTCTGGGCGGCGCTTCGGACTAGGCCGGAGATCGAAACGCCGCCCGCGCCGGCGCCGCCTTCCGCCGACGCCCGCGACCCCATGAAGACCCCCATGCTGGAGCACATGATCGAGGTCGAGAAGATCGACGCCGGCCCTTCCACGGATCGCGAGCTCGCCCTGATTCGCGACGGCGACCAGGTCCGCGTGGTCGTCTCCGAACGGTTCATCGAGAAGGTCGGCGCCGACGCGCTTCCCCGGCTCGGCATGGCCGTGGCCGACGAAACCATGAGCTGGGATCGCTATCTGCGTTTTCTCGAACAGATGCATGAGATCCTGGCCGAATCGTCCCCCGGCCACGAAGCCCATGGCGCTCACGAGCATGCCGACGACCCGGTCCGCGGGGAGGAAAACGCCGACCGAGCTCACGGCGGCGAGGACCCCGGTGACGAAGGCCAAGAAGAGGCGCCCCACGCAGAGTGACGGACTCACAGGCGGCTTCGCCGCTATCTCACGGGCGCAAACGGCGCCGCATCGACGATCACATAGCCGTCGGTTCTCTCGTTGGACGCGATGACGGCCGCGGATCTCCGCGCCGCGAGATCGAACGTCCCGAGTGAGACGAAGGTCTTGCCTTCGCCTGGCGGCGGGCGACTACTGGGGCGCCGTCCACTCGAGGACTTGGCCTTCGGCCAGGAGACGCTTCCGGAGCGTCCCGTAGTCGATCTTCTGGACCTCCGCGCCCTCCTCGATCGCCTGAACGGCGGCCGTCGCGGCGGAATGCCCGAGAACCATGAAGACCGGCTCCATGCGGATCGATCCGAAGGCGATGTGCGTGGCCGACACGCAGACCGGGACGAGGAGATTGCGGCGCTCCGAACACTTGGGAACAATCGAGCGGAAGGAGATGGGGTAGGGCGCGAATCCCCCAACCTCGACGTCCCCCTCGTTGCGCGCGCGGCCGTTCTCGTCGACGTATCGCTGGACGTGGTGCGAGTCCATGCCGTACGCCGCAAGCCCGACCGGATCGGGCGCCGCGCTCTTATCCTGGCAGTTGTGCTGGGTCATGACGTAATCGCTCACCATCCGCCGGGCCTCGCGAACGTAAATCTGGCGGGGCCAATTGCCGTTATCGACGAACTCGTCTTTGGCCAATCCCCATCGGCTCACGCTCTCGCGGACTTCCTCCGGGATCCGCGGGTCGTTGGCGAGAAACCACAGCATCCCCTTCTGGTAGGTCTCGTGTTCCTCGACGATGCGGCGGCGGGTCTCGTAATCGCCCTCGGGGTAGTCGTAGTTCATACCGATGTTATCCGTCGAGAAGGGCCCCATGTTGTTCGAGTCGGTCTTGCGGTTCGGCATCGTGGTCGTCGTGAAGAAAAAGCGCCGGTTCGCTTTTGCCTGGATCGTCCGCAGCAGGAGTTCGTATCGCATGGGGTCGTAGCCGGAAGGCTTCGGAAAGGGAACGCGGTTGTCCGGGTCGTCGGTCAGACACATGCGGAAGCAGTACGCCTGCACTCGACGGTCGCCGGCGCCTTCCTCGCCCGGACCGCCGGGGTGGATTCCCGGAAGGAGGCCGCTGGAGGGATCGCCGGGAACAACGTAAGGGTCCACCGGGTTGGCGAACTGATGATGCTCGGCGCTGCCCGTCTGGACGCCGTTGAGGGTCTCGTTGTACTGGGCGTTGCCTTCGCGACCGACCGTGCAGGAAACCCGGGCGCCCGCCATCAGGTCTCCCTCGTAAGTGGCGTCGATAAACACCCGGGCGCGGAATCTCCGACCGGATTCCATGCGGACAGCCTTGATGCGTTGCCCCTCCGTTTCCACGCCCTTCTCAAGATCCAGCCGCTCGCCGAAGACGACGGGGACCTTCGCCTCGTGAACCATGTCGTTGAAGACCTTCTCCGCAACGCCCGGCTCGAAGGTCCACATCGTGCCGGTCGTGCCATCTTCGTGATAGTGGTCGTAGATACGGCCGTAGAACTCCCGCGCCACGCCGCCGATGGCTGCTTTGTTGCCGATGTCAGTGGCGCCGAGTCCCCCGCTCGAAAGCCCCCCCAAATGCCGCCCCGGCTCAATGAGGAGGACCGACTTCCCGAGGCGCGCGACCTGAACGGCGGCAATGACGCCGCCCGACGTGCCGCCGTAAACGAGAACATCGTAGGAGAGATCCGACGGACCGCCCTCCAAAGCGGCCGCATGGCGTCCGGCGTCCGGATCGCCGGCCGCACGCATCATGCCGGTGTTCGGATCGATGGCGAGCATGACGGGGCTCGCGATAGGGCCGGCGGTCGTCTTGATTCTGTGTCCGCGTCGCGCCAGGTCCTGTCGGACTTCCTCGCCGATCCCCGCGTTCAGCGTGAGGCCGCCCGGCTCGACCAGGGCCTCGGTCCGGTCCGGGTGCGGGTTGAATGAATCTTCGTGGTGACCGGTGCTGAAGCGGGGAGCGCGGACGGCGTCTTCCGGCGTCATGCCGAACTCGAGATAGTTGAGGAGACAGTTCAGGGTCGTCTGGTCCTGGAGATCGCCGCCCGCGACGCTGATGGCCAGAATAGGTTTGCCGTCTTTGAGCACGATGGTGGGCGTGAGCGTGATGCGGGGACGCTTGCCGGGCTCGATGCGATTCGGGTGGCCCGGTGTGATGTTGAGGCAGCGGAGTCGGTTGCCGTGCGCCACGCCGAGCTTCGGGCAGACGGCGTAAGGCGGGTTTCCGCTCGGCGTCGCCGCCACGAGATTTCCCCAACGGTCGGCGACGACGCAGGTGGTCGTGCCCCCGAGTCCGGGGTCAGCGGCGCCACGGCCCTTGACGGCTTTCATGTTCACGGGATCGCCGGGGCGGATCTCGTCGGAGGCCTTCGACATGTCGATCAGAGATCGGCGCAGCCGCGTGTACTCATCGGACAGCAGCGCCTTCATGGGGACCTCGGCGAAAAGCGGATCGCCGTAGTATGCGTCGCGATCGGCCAGGCCCAGCTTCAACGCTTCGGCCAGGACGTGAATGTAGTCGGCGGACAGATGCCCCATCTTCTTCAGATCGAAGCCCTCAAGCAGGCGCAGGGTCTGACAGAGGTACGGCCCTTGGGTCCAGGCGTCGCACTTGCAGACCGTGTAGCCTCGGTACGGCGCCGTGACCGGATCCTCGACGCGAGTCACGTGCGCGGCAAGGTCCGCCTTGCGCAGAAAGCCGCCCTCCTGAACGTAGAACGCCACAAGCTCGTCGGCAATGTCTCCCTTATAGAAGCGGTCTCTCGCCGCTTGGAGTTTCTCTTCACGAACGCCGGGCGCGTTCCGTTCCGCTTCGATGAGCTTGCGAAACGTGGCGGCGAGGCTTTCGTGCCACTCCTTTTCGTGAGCGTCGAGCAGAGCCAGGGACGGCGCAACGACCCGCTCGAACGACAGGGTTCCATAGAGTTTGAGCGCCTCGAAACAGAGGCTCACGGCGCCCGGGACCGGCGCCGCTTTCATGCCTCCCTTGGCGGGGATGCCGTTCTGGCAGTGCCACTTGACGGCTTCCGGATCGAGGGGGGCGCTTCCCAGGCCGCAGAGGACCTTCACTTCGCGCTTCTTCGCGTCATAGATCATGAACGGCGCTTCGGCGCCGATGGCGAAGGCGCCGTAGTCCGTAATGCTCAGCGCCAGGATCGTCGCCACGGCCGCGTCGGCGGCGTTGCCGCCTTGTTCCAGCATCGAGAGCCCGGCGGCGACCGCGTCCGCTCCGCCCGCCGCGACGGCGCCCCCCGTTCCCGAGGCGTGCCAGCCGATCTCCCCCGCGTCCACTCCTCCGCAGGCGATGAATGGCAGAAGCCACGTCGCGCCCAGTCGTGTCAGTCGTCTCATGGATCTTGGTCTCCCCGTGTGGGTCGTTCACTCTTCCCACGTTGCGGATCCGCTGCGTCCGGAAAGCGGCGCCGCCCATTATGGCCGCCCGCGGTTGTCAGGCAAGCGCCTTTGGCTCCCCGCCCCGGCGCCAATTTTCCCCTTGACCCCCAGGCCTCCGTGGGATAGGAGATGGTCCCCCGCGAGCGGGACGCGGTTGATCTCGGCCAGGGAATCCGTCCTTGGGCCGGACCCGCGTTCCGCCATCGTCTTCCCTTCGTGAGCCCGAGTAGCTCAGTCGGTAGAGCACATGCATGGTAAGCATGTGGTCAGCGGTTCGATTCCGCTCTCGGGCTCCAGGCCTATCAGATAAGTTCTTCAAAATCAATGATTCTTCGGCGGCGGCTTCCGCCCGTTCATTGCGTCCTCGTTAGGAAGTTCCCGGCGAGCCCGGCGCGCGCGACTGCGTTCGCTTGCCGCGCCAAATGCGGCGCGCAATCGGGCGCCGCAACCCCTGCTACGCGCGGTCGGCGACCGACCATGCCTCCGCCATGCGCAACAGTTCCTTGGCCTCGTCCTCGGTCGCGACGCTCGTATCGATGAAGAGCCCCCTGGCGGATAGAGCGGAGAGGGCCGTCTTCACCTCTCCCGGCGCGATCGTGACGTGCAGGTTCTTGCCCGCGGCCTGCACTTTCCTGAGCGTGTCCATGTAATGGAGCGGACTCGGCTTCCCCGCCCCGGGCAGGATCTGGATCGCCTGCAGTTTCGGCAGTTCGCACAGCGCGTCGACGTGCCGGAAGGCGTTGACCCCGTCCACGTGATATACCGCGTGATCGAGGAACTCCGTTTGCCGCCGGATGACGGGGAGAAAGATCTCCCGGAACATGTCGGGGCCGACATTGTAGGAGAAGTCGTTTTGGGTCGCGTAGAACTTGCCGGGCGACCAGAGCGTGAACCAGCAGGTCGAGCCCTGCGCCGCGTCGCGAAGAATGGCAAAGCAGCGGTCGTAGAAATCGAACCACATATCCATGAGAAACTCTTCCGCCGCGCGCACTTGGTCAGGCCGTTCGACGCAATCGATGAGCAACTGCTCCGTGCCGCGCAGGGCCGCGAGCGTGTCTCCGGACCCGCCGAAGGCGCCGATCGACGGAATGGACCTGCCGCGAGACTCCTCGGCGGCTCGCTCGAGCATCGTCATCGTGAATCGGTAGAGATCCAGGTTTTCGTCCAGGCGCAGGCCGTGGAAGTCGATGACGTCCGGGTCCGTCAGGATGGGGCGCCACCACCCCGTCGTCATATCGACCTTCGTGGGGCATCCGAGAAGAGCGGGAATGGCGGACACCCCGGCGTAGCCGGCGTTCCAGACCGGGATCGCCTCCCCGCCGAAGAAGGTTCGGCTGAGCGCGTAGTCCATCTGCCGGCTGATCCAGTCAAGATCGTGCCAGCGCTGCTCCGGCGTTTCGGCCTCGGCGGGGGGGGGAGTGTCGGGCGGGTTCTTCCTCGGCGCGGTCACGGCCAGGGCGCAGCGCCCGAAGCGCTCACGGTCCCACCAGAGGCGGAGTCGTTGCTTTGTCTCTTCCCAATCCTCTTTGTAGGCCAGCGTCAATCGGGAACTCCCTTGCCGCTCCAGCGGCGCGGCTTGTCCGCGTGCGTAAGAGCGCATGATCCGGCAATTCTCTATACGACCTCCAAGCCGTTGCGATCAGGCAGCTTCGGAAATGGAGCGGGGGGCAGCGTCTGGTACCAGTAGGCCACGGAGCAGATGTCGTGTTGTCCCGGGTAGAAACGGCCCTCGCTCCGCCAGCCGAGAGATTGAATGGTCACTCTCAGGTCCGTCTGAAACCGCACGGGGTCCATGATATGCCATCGGTACATGGCATGACGGTGCTGGGAGCTGTAGGTCCCATCGGGACGAATCACCTGGTGCATCCCGAGAAAAGGCGTCGTGTATTCCATGTACCGGCCGTCCACGTCCCAGTCATACGATCCGCCGAAGTAATCCTCAGTCCCGGTTCCGCAGATCGTCGGGAACTCTTTATCGCCGTCGATGTAGAACTTGATCTCCCCTTCGCCCCACCAGCCGTTGTTATTGATCCCCCAACCCATCGACGTGCCGACGTAGTGTCCCTGACCTC
>DATKZW010000022.1:0-3119 GCA_035527775.1 Sumerlaeia bacterium
AGCTGAAAGAGGCCGGCTGCGACGGGGTTGAAATCCCGGTGATGGGGGGTGAAGCATCGCATTTCAAGGGCCTGTCCAAGATCCTGAACGACAGCGGCCTGGCCAGCACGTGCTCCATCGTGATGCCCGACGAGGAGCACAATCCCATCAGCGCCGACCCCGCCCATCGTCAAGGGGGGCTGGATTATCTGAAGTGGGCCATCGACTGCGCCCACGCGCTGGGGAGTTCGCTGATCTGCGGACCGTTTTTCCAGCCTCTCGGAGTCTACAGCGGGGACGGCCCCACCGAGGAGGAAAAGGAGCGGGCCGTCGAAGTGCACCGCGAGGCGGCCGACGTTGCCGCGGAGGCCGGCGTCGTGCTCGCGGTCGAGGCCCTCAACCGTTTCGAGTGCTATTTCCTGAACACTCTGGCCGATGCGGCCGCCCACGCCCGGCGCGTGGGGCGGCCCAACTTCGGAGTGCTCTTCGACACCTTCCACGCCAACATCGAGGAGAAGGACCCGGTCGGCTGCATCGCGAAGCACGTCGACGTCATCAAACACGTCCACACCAGTGAGAATGACCGAGGCACGCCCGGCAAGGGGCACGTTGACTGGCTCGGGACGTTCCGCGCCTTGCGTTCGGGCGGCTACGACGGATGGCTCGTGATCGAGGCCTTCGGGCGGGCCTTTCCGGACTTGGCCGAAGCAACGCGCATCTGGCGCGATCTCTTTCCCACCAGCGCCGAAGTCTACGAACAGGGCGTCCCGTTCGTTCGCCAACAGTGGGAGGCCGCCGGCCAGACGACACGGGCCTGATCGGTCCGGGAACCGGCGTCGGACGCAGGCCTCCCTCTGTCTCGACTTCCTCATGCATCGTTAAGGAGTTCCCGATATGCGTTCCCCCTGCTTTCGATTTCTCTGCCTTGCTTTGGCCGCGCCGACGGGCCTCGCGGCTTCCGGGGCCTCTGCCGAGGAGACTGGCTTCCGACCGATATTCGACGGCAAAACCCTCAACGGCTGGGAAGCGCCCGCCATGATCCATTGGTCGGTCGAGGATGGGGCGATCACGGGCCGGACAACGCCCGAGAACCCCCTGAAGGCCCATCAGTACCTGGTGTGGACGCTGGGAGAAGTCGACGACTTCGAGCTGCGGCTGCAATACCGCGTCAGCCAAACCCCCGCGGCGAATTCCGGCATTCAGTTCCGCAGCGAGATCGATGAGGACGGACAGGCCATCGGCTACCAGGCCGACATCGACGCCGAGGGCGCCTACACGGGCGCGCTCTATGAAGTCGGGGGCCGCACGTTCCTTGCGAAGCGCGGACAGAAGACGGCCATCTCCCCGAAAGGCGAGAGGACCGAAAGTTCGATCGGCGACCCGGCGGCGCTCTGGGCCAATGTCAAGAAAGACGGCTGGAACGAGTATCGCGTCACGGCCAAGGGCAATCGGATAATCCTGGAGATCAACGGGAAGGTCACGGCCGACGTCGCCGACGACGAGGAAGGGAAAGCCAAACGCTCCGGCAAGCTGGCCCTGCAGATTCATGCCGGGCCGCCTCAGACCGTTCAGTTCAAGGATATCCGCCTGAAGCGACTCCCAATGGAGGGAAAAAAGAAGATCGTTTTGGTTGCAGGCCCGCGCAGCCACGGTTACGCGGCCCACGAGCACAACGCGGGGTGTCTGCTGCTGGCCAAGCTCCTGAACGAAAACCTGCCGGGCATCCACGCGGCCGTTTACCTCCACGGTTGGCCCGAGGATCCGACCGCCTTCGACCACGCCGACGCGATTGCGATCTACAGCGACGGCGCGGAGGCCCACATCCTCAAGCCGTCGGGGTTTCCTGAGTTCGACGCCTTGATGAAGAAGGGAGTCGGCCTGGCCGTCCTGCACTACGCCCTGATCCCCCCGGAGAAAGAGCAGGGCGCCTACATGCTCGACTGGATCGGCGGGTACTACGAGACCTTCTGGTCCGTCAATCCGTTTTGGACGGCGGATTTCAAGGAACTCCCGCGCCATCCCATCACGCGCGGCGTCAAGCCGTTCACCATCAACGACGAGTGGTACTACCACATGCGCTTCCGCGAGGACCTCAAGGGCGTGACCCCCATCCTCACCGCCACGCCTCCCGATGAAACGCGCAAGGGACCGGACGGCGCGCACAGCGGGAACCCGCGCGTGCGCGAGCGCATGAGGATGCCCGAGCACGTGGCGTGGGCCTACGAGCGTCCGGACGGCGGTCGCGGTTTCGGCTTCACGGGCGCCCACGTCCACTGGAACTGGGCGCACGATGATTTCCGCAAGCTCATGCTCAACGCCCTGGCATGGATTGCCAAAGCGGACGCGCCCCCGAATGGCGTCCCGTCGAAAACCCCCACGCGAGAAGAACTGGAATCAAACCAAGATTACCTGAAGCCGTCGGAAGAGTGAACGGGGCGGGGCGATTCGCGTTCCGCGACCTGAGGCTGTCCTGGCAACACTTCGGCGGACTCATCTCTGGTTGCGAAACGTTTCGGCCAGAAGCCTGAGCCACCGTTTCCCGTGGAAGCGCAAGAGACTCCGCCGCCGCCTTGCCTCGGGGTAGAGTCTCTCCATCACGCATCGCGACGGCGCGACCTGCTCCCGGAGATATCCGAACCGCTGTCGCCACGTGGGCAGGCAGAGCGCGTCAATCGGGCGCATTCTTCGGTCGCTCCGGGCGTGAAGGACCTGCATTTCGACCCATGACCAGGGAGCGCGGCGTCGGTGATGGCGCATCTCTTCGATGACCTCGCGCGGCACGGTCCCGGGAATTCGCGACTCGATCCACCGCAACGCGTGCCACGCCGGCCATTCCAGGCGAAAGGCGCGCAGCTCGCGCGCGACGCGTTGCCAATCCAGGCCTTGGCGCGAGAGAAGCGCGAAGTCGAGCGCCCAATCGGGGCGGAGGGCGCGCAGATGCTTGGTCATGTGGACGACCGAGTGCACGGCTTCCATCTCGGGCGAGAGGACGCGCAGGGCCGGCCCCCACGGTCCCTCGCGGCTGGCCTTCCAGAGGCGGGAAATCGGCGGGCGGCGACTGTAATACAGGCGTCCCGCCGGACCCCAGTGGATTTCGAGGAAAGGCCACCTCGCGTTCTCTCGGAAAAGGGCCACTTCGT
>DATKZW010000023.1:0-5216 GCA_035527775.1 Sumerlaeia bacterium
CTCGTCGCCGATCGGGCGCGACGCGTACTGGAAACGGACCGGCGTCAACTGGTCGAGGTCCTCCCAGGCCTCCGCCTCGGAGACGGCCGTGACGCTCGTTTTGAGGTCGCGGCTCGAGGAGGTGTAAAAGCCGTCCGCGCACACGGGGTCCGTGAACTCGAAGAAACCCATCCCGCCCCCCATTCCGTTGTGGTAGAGGATGCGGGGCCACATCTCGTCGAATTCCCCGAAGTAGACGGCTCCCGCGCCTCCCGGCCCGCTGTAGACGGTGAGAACGCCGCCCACGTCGAGGTCGAGTTGTCCCTCGAGGTCGACGAGCGAGGCGGCCTGGGATCGCATGAGGAAATACCCCGTGGCCATGACTATTCCCGCCGCGAGAACGGCGGCCTTTGTGATTCTCGCACGCATCGGTTTCTTCCTCCTTCGAAGCGGGTCTTGGCTCAAGCGGCTCGGGAAGACCGCGCCGCGGTTCCTGAGCGACGCGCCTCCCTTTTGCCGAAACGCAGGGGGCAACCGAGCCTACCGCCATCTAAAGCGATGATCCCGCGGCCGCTGCGACATTCTCAAGAAGAAAATGCGAAGAAAATCAAGGCCGGTCCTAATCCGTCAGGCGGGTCTCTTCGCTGCGCAAACGCCTGAGTCCTATGCGCTTGGGAGTCGCCCGGCGACGACACGCCGTCCTCGGCCCGTCGGGCCTCACATCTGCGCCCGGGGGAAGACGTTCAGCGCCTTGCGTGCGATCGGTTGGCTGGGGTCCGCGCGCAGGGGGAGATCACGAGGCCTCGGCGTGAATGGCGTCAACCTGGTCGAAGGCGACCGAGACCACGCTCGACACCCCCGTCTCCTGCATCGTGATGCCGTAGAGGGTGTCGGCCAGCTGCATCGTGATCTTGTTGTGGGTGATAATGATGAATTGCGACCGCTGGCTGAATTCGTGAAGCATCGCGCGGAAACGCATCACGTTCGGGTCGTCCAGCGGCGCGTCGATCTCGTCCATCACGCAGAATGGACTCGGCTTGTACATGAAGATCGCAAACATCAGCGAAACGGCGGTGAGCGCTTGCTCGCCTCCGGAAAGAAGGGAGATGCTGCGCAGCTTCTTGCCCGGAGGCTGAGCCACGATCTCGATGCCGCCCTCCAACAAGGGATCCCCGTCCTCGATCTCCTGCAACAAGAGATCCGCCTTGCCGCCGCCGAAGAGCCGGCGGTACACGCCGATGAAATTCTCGCGAATGTGTTCGAAAGCGTCCCAGAAAAGCCGTTGCGTCGTCTTGTCGATCGTGGCGATGGTGTCGCGCAGGGAGGCGCGCGCCTGAACCAGGTCCCGTTCCTGGGCGGTCAGGAACTCGTAGCGCTCGTTCTCCTCCTCGTACTCCACCAACGCGCCCATGTTGATGTTGTCGCCCATCTTGCGCAGATCGGCCATCAGATCATCGTACTCTTCCTCGAGATCCGCCCGATCCTCCTCGACTTCACCGACCTCGCGCGTCAGGTCCTCGAGCGACAGGTCGAACTTCTCGCGCGCCCGCTCCCGCAAGTTCTCGAGCTTCGCCTGAGCGTTCACCAACTCCACCTGGGCCTCGCCCTGCCGGTTGGAGGCGACGTTGAACTCCTGAAGCAACTTCGCCGCCTGGTCGCTCATCTCGTGAATCGCGAGCTGCGCCCGCTCCTTTTCCTCCGCCGCCGCTCTTTGGCGCCCGGCGATCTGCTCCACTTCCGTCTCCAATCCCCGCCGCTCATCCTCGACGCGCCGCGCCTGGTCCAGATGCGCGCGCGCTTCCTCTTGCGCACGCGCTTGCTCGGCGCGCAGCTGGCCGATGCGTCGCTCCTGGCTCTGGCGCTCGCCGAACAAGGCGTGGGCGTTCTCGCGCAGATGCGCGGCGCGCGTTTTCAGCCGTGTGATCTCCTGGTCCGCCAGACTGACGTCGTTGCCCAGCCGGTCGACTTCTTCGTTCCGGCCGTACACGGCCTCCTCCATCAAAGCGAGGTCGTCGCGCCGTTGCTCGATCTCGCCGGCCAGACGCGCGAGCGCCGCATCGCACCGGTCCCGCTCGGCGGCATGGCGAGTGGAACCTTCCCGGTTCGCCTCGGCCTTGGCGGTCAATTCTTCCAGAAGCTTGCGACGACCCTCGCGGGCGTCGCGTTGGGCCGCCAGTTCCGTTTCCCTGCGGCCGAGTTCCAGGCGCAAGTCGCCGATCTCTTCGCGCAGCCGCGCCGCCGTCGCCTCATGATCCACGATCGCCTGCTCGCGCTCCTTCATGCGGCCTCGCAGCTGCGATTCCGCTTCTTCGAGCTCTTGCACGTCGCGCGCGAGATCCTCCATCTCGCGCTGGCGCGTCACAATCTGGGACCGATTCCGGCTTCCGCCCGTCATGGCGCCCGACGGCGAGGTCAGCTGCCCGTCCAGGGTCACGTACCGGTGACGCTGGCCCGAACGAAGCAGCTCGAGGGAGACATCGACGTTCTCGGTAACGATCGTGCGCCCCAAGAGATAGGCCACGGCCCTCTCGATCGTTCCGTCGTAGGCGACCAGCTGCGAAGCCAAGCCCAGAACGCCGGGTCGACCCAGGAGGGCGCCGATCTCCGGCGCCAGCTCACGCGCCTGAATGATGTCGAGGGGAAGAAAGGTGGCGCGGCCCGCGCCGCCCGTTTTGAGAAACTCGATCGCCCTTTTCGCGCAGTCGGCCGAATGCGTAATAATATCTTGCACGTGGTTGCCCAGAGCGACTTCCACCGCGAGATCGTGCTCGGCCTGGATTGCACGAATCATCTCGGGAACGACGCCGACGACGCCGTCGAGACGGCCTTTGCCCGCCGCCACCATGACGGCTTTGACCCCCGCGTAGTAGCCCTCGTAGTCGCTCGCAAGGCGCTCCAGAGCTCGCAGTCGCGAACGCGACTCGTGCAACTGGCGCTCCGCCTCGCGGTGCTCGCCTCGCAGGCGGTCGTGGGCCTGCGCCGCGGCCGACGCCCGCTGCTTCGCCGCCTCGCGCTCCTGCTCCAAACGTTTCAAGTCCCGGCAACGAGAATCGATTTCCCCGCGCTTCGCCTCGATCCGCCCTTCGAGACAAGCGATCGCCTCCTCGTGCTCCCGCTTTTGCCGCTCGGAGTCCGCCTCGAAGGCTCTCGCCTGTTCCAGAAGCAATTGCAGGCGACTCCGTTCGTTGCGCAGACGCATGACCTCGTCCGCGATCGTCTCGAGCGCCTTGCGCAACTCGCGCATATTCTTCCGCGTCGCCTCGCCGTCGGCCCGCAGGCGCTCGTACTCCGCGCGACGGGCGTTCTGCCGGGACTCCAGAGCGATGCGCTGGACGGTCAGTCGCGCCTCCTCCGCGTTGATCTCCGCGAGATTGGCCGCCAACTCCTCCCCGCGCAAGGCGACTTCCGCAATCTGATTCTCGATGTCCCCTGCGCGACGCCGCTCTCCCTCGGCCAAACCCCGCAGTCGGACGATCTCGTTGGCCGCGTCGCTGATATACTGGCGTTGATCTTCCTTTTGTATCGAGAGATCGCGCAGGGCGCCGTCGGCCGTCTCGACCTGAAGCTGCAACTCCTCGCGCCGCGCCTGAACGCTGTCGTTGCGCGCGCGAACCGCGGCCAGATGGTCGTTCGCTCCGCCAAACTCCTTTTCCAGCTTTTTCAGATCCTTCAGCAGATGGCCGGAGCCAAGAACGAGCAACTTCTTGTCGACGGCGTCCAGCGCCTCGCGCAGGCCTTTGTAACGCTCCGCCTTCGAAGCCTGGCGCTTCAAACTGATGCACCGCGTGCGGCATTCGGCGATCCGATCCGCCAGACGAACCAGGTCCTGCTCGGTCCGGTCCAGCTTGCGCAACGCTTCGGCCTTGCGCGTGCGGTACTTCGAAATCCCCGCGGCTTCCTCGAACAGAAGACGGCGATCCTCCGGCTTGCTCCGCACGATCTCACCCACGCGGCCCTGCTCCATGATCGAGTACGACTCGGTCCCGACGCCGGTGCCGAGGAACAACTCATGAATGTCGCGCAGACGGCACGGGGTCTTGTTTATCAGGTATTCGCTCTCGCCCGACCGGTAGAGGCGTCGCGAGACGCTCACTTCCGAGAAATCGATCGGCAGCCGCCGATCTTCGTTCTCGATCACGAGAGTCACCTGGGCGCAACCCATCGGCTTGTAGGTGGCCGAGCCTTGGAAGATGACGTCCCCCATTCTGTTTCCGCGCAGACTCTTGGCGCTCTGTTCGCCCAGCACCCACCTCACCGCGTCGAAAATGTTCGATTTTCCGCAGCCGTTGGGCCCGACGATCACGGTTACGCCCGGCAGGAAATCGACGACCGTCTTGGTGGCGAAGGACTTGAAGCCGGTCATCTCGATGCGCTTGAAGAACATGGTCACGGTCCTCGAGGAAATATGCGGAATAAGCAGATCAACAGGATCTTGGCCCGCCCTTTTCTGAGACGGCGCCTTACAAACCGGGAGCCTGACAAGTGAATTCGCTTGACCGGAGCGTTCGCACGAACGGCAAGCGCTCCTCCAAATGCCTCCTCCCGCAAGCGTCGGCTTGCGCTGGTTTTCTGGCTCTCACCCAAAGATGACGCCCCCCTAAGCCGGGGAGCTACAACATCTTGACGCGCACCGTATCGGACACCCTATATGTAGTCAAGAGAATAATGCAGGCGATAGTGCCGGCGAGCAAGCGCGGGCGCGCCCCTCGACTCGCCGGACTGGCCCGCGGTTCGAGGTCGCGGTTCGACCGGGTGACATTTCGCTTGAATTCCCCGTCCCACGCGACTATAAGACGCTTTCGCCCGCCCCGAGACGAGGGGGCAGCGCCCGCCGAGTAATGTGCCGGGGTGGCGGAAGTTGGTAGACGCGCAAGACTAAGGATCTTGTGGGAGCAATCCTGTCCGGGTTCAAGTCCCGGTCCCGGCACCATCGATTGTCCTTGAGTTAAAGAGTTGGGTCAGAGGAAGCGCGCTTTTCTCGGGAGTCCCATTGCTCCCGATGTGCCGCCCTGAGACGCGAACCGCCGCAGAAGGGAACGCGGGCGCATCTGGGCAGAGCTGCCGGTCTCCTCTTGCAGCCCGGCCTGGAAACCTAGCGACCTTCAGCGGGCTTAGAAGCGCAACAACCTCTTCCTTGCCCCCGGCTTCAGGCCGGCGGGCCGCCCGGCTTTCCCAGCTTGCCGGCCACCGTATGCTGCTTCTACTCGAGGCAAAGTCCTGGGTGAATCTTCCTGAGA
>DATKZW010000024.1:0-3087 GCA_035527775.1 Sumerlaeia bacterium
CTGCTGCCCAAGGACATCGCCCCGGGCGAGAAGCGCCCGGTTGTGGTGGTGCAGCCCGGCCTCGAGTGTCTGCCCAAAGACGCCATCGATCGTCCCCAGCACGGGACTTGGGGGGTGGCGGCCCGGTTGGCCGACCGCGGGTTCGTCGTCTTTGTGCCGCAGAACCTGTACCGCGGCGGCGATGATTTCCGGACCCTCGACAAGAAGGCCCGCGGCGTGAAGTTGTCCATGTGGTCGCTGATGCTCGGCCAGCATGAACGCATACTGGAATGGCTGGGCGGACAGGAGTGCGTCGACGCCGCGCGAATTGGCTTCTACGGGTGCAGTTACGGCGGCACGACGGCGGTTTACGTCGTTCCGATCCTTGAGCGGTACTGCCTGTCCATTTGCTCGGCCAATTTTAACGAATGGACCAGTATGATTGCCTCCACGAGCTGGGTCGGCAACTATACGTACATGAAAGACGCAACCCAGTGGGAATTGCCCTTTTTCGACATGGGCAATACCTTCAGTCACGCCGAGATGGCTTACCTCATGGCGCCCCGGCCGTTCATGGTCGAACGAGGCATGTATGACGGGGTCGCCCATGACTGGTCGGTGGCGCTGGAGTACGCCAAGGTGCGGTGGCTCTACACGCAACTCGGGATCCCGGACCGCACTGAGATCGAGTTTCGAAACGATCCCCACGGCTTTCTTTGCCAGGGCGCTTTCAAGTTCCTGCACAGACACCTGGATTGGCCGGAACCGGAGACGCTTCCGGCGGCCCGCCGCAACGAGACACAACGCCGGGCTAATCGGCCAGCGTGAACTCGCCCATGCGCTTGGTCGTCAGGAACGTGTGCTCGTAGTTGGCGCTCCAAGCGAGGAGTTCGCGCGGGATGCCGCCCGTGGTGGCGCGGTAGAAGTTGGCATAGAACGCCGCGCCGGGCTTGACGCCGCCGGGCAGGAGTTTTCTGAGCGGGATGGCGAGGAGGAGGATCCATCGGTCGGGCTCGACGCGCGAGACGACCTCCTCATCCAGGGCCCAGCCGCCGACGATGACCTTTCCCGAAGGATTGCACGCGAACTGGTTCCACGTCTCGCCGCGCTCGGCGGCGAAGAGGATCTCCCAATCGTCGCCGTTGTAAACGCCTTCCGCGTCGCTGAGCGCGGAGGTGTCGAGATGCTCCGTCAGGCGAACGTAGAGGCGGCGCCCGTCGTGCAAGATGCGGCCCTCGACGCGGCGGTCGGTGGAAAATCCCTCGAGCTGTTTCCAGCCTTTGAGTTCGGCGCCCTTCGTCCAGTCGAGGGAGGCCAGGTCCGGCGCGTCGCCGAGCGGCGCGACGCGCGGCACGGTGAGCGCCGGAATCGGGCCGGCCTGCTTTCTGAGCTCCTGCTTGGCGTAGTAGCGTTCGGCGCCGGTCTTCATGTAGTCCCAGACGCCTTTCTTCCAGGTCTCGACGCGGCGCTTCTCGACGTCGGTCCGAGCGGCCGCGACGGCCTGGTCCATCAGGGCGCCGAGCTCGCGCATGCGCTCTTTCGTCCCGAGCCACTCCCAGGCCATCTCTTCGTTCTGGTGAAACTGGTTGTCCTGGGTCCGCACGTCCTCGGGGTAGTTCTTGGGGTCGCTGTAGATCTCCTCGATGCGGAGGTAGAACTTTTTCATGGGCTCGGCGGCCGCGCCGAAGTAGAGGCGGAAGAATTCGTCGAGCGCGGCGTCAATGTCGATGGAGGGGTCGTCGTACATTTTCATGGTGAAGTAGAAGTCGACCTGCTCGCCGATGCCGCAGAGGAAGACGCCGCGGACGCCGTCCTGGGCGTACATCTTAATGAGCTCCGCGAGAGTGTGGACGTAGAAACCCGGGAAGACGTTGAACCCGCGGACCACGCCTTGCTCGGTCGGGAAGCAGTAGTAGTTCCAGAGGTGGATCGGGCGGTCGCGCGGCGTGACCCACTGCTTGTAGAGGCGCATTTCGTGCTCGCGGATTCTCGGCGCCCAGTAGTTGCGCACTTGCAGGCAGGGGGCGACGGACACGTTCGGCTCGAGTTCGAACTCCGTCGGTTTGAAGAAGTAGTCGGCGTAGGCGAGGGTGGCGATGTACTTGTCGGGGTGGGTCTTGCGCACCTCGCGGGCGATGGCGTTGACGAAGCTGAAGAGGTAGTAGGAGGCGCGGCCGTTGTTGAAGTGGCCCCCGACGTAGTTGTCCTTGCCGCGGGCGAGGGCGGCCTGACATCGGTCGCACTGACACCAGCTCGAGTTGTCCAGCGGCACGACGGCGAAGTAGTCGCCCATGGCGAGCTGGTTGCCGCGCAGGCCCTTGCCGTCGAAGTACTCTCGGGCGTCCTTGACCAGTTGCGCGATGAACTCGGGGTTCGTGTAACAGAACTGGAGCGTGCCCGCGTCGCCTTCCTGGCTCTGAGCGAAATACTCGGGGCGGGCGCCTTTGAAGAGATCGGGGGCTTTGGGCTTCTTCTTGCGGAAGCGGTCCTGGAAGCTGGTGAACGAGTGGTTCCCGGCCCACTTCTCACCACCCTCCCGAATGCGTCGCCGGTAGAGCGTGAGGGCGTCCTCGCTCGCGTCGTCCCACTGGGCCCGGACGATGGGCCACTTGCCGCCGTAGCCGCGGCGGTACTTCAAGGCGGGCGCGCGGCGCACGTCGGCGCCCGCGACAGCGAGCGAGCGGCTCTTGGGCGCGACCGTGTTGATGGGCGATGGGCCGTACCAGCGAACGCCCAGGAAACGCTCGAGGAAGTCGTAGGCGGCGTAACACGTTCCCTGGTCATCGAAGATGCCGGGCAGCTCGATCCTCTGCGCCGCGCCCTCGCGACCCGTGGCGGAGTCGTAATCGATTGTCTCACGCCAGCTGTCGAGCGTCCGGTCCCAGATGGCGCCGCGCCCCGCCTCGCGGCGATTTTCGGGCGTATCGATCCAGTCGCGGCCGATCAGGACAATCGTGTCGGGCAGGAAGCGGATGGCGTACTCCTGGGGCGCGAAGTCGTCGGCGCGCAGGCCGAGTTCGCGGGTGGCCGCGCTCTCGCCGACGAGGATGCGCGGGCCTTTGATCGCGGCCTTCTCATCGACTATCGGAAGGAGAGCGCCCGTGCACA
>DATKZW010000025.1:0-2835 GCA_035527775.1 Sumerlaeia bacterium
GCGAAGCCGCTCTTCTTTCTCGACTACATCGGCGCGGGGGTCCTCGATCCGGGCGTCATCGACGATGTCGTGAGCGGGGTCATCGAAGGGTGTCGTCAGGCGGGGTGCCAACTGCTCGGCGGCGAGACGGCCGAGCTGTCGGGCATGTACGCAAAGGGCATATATGACTTGGCCGGCTTCGGCGTTGGGGTCGTCGAGCGCAAGGCGATTGTGGATGGGAAGAAGATTCGCCCTCGCGACGTCGTCATCGGGCTCGAATCGAGCGGGATTCACTCGAACGGCTACACGCTGGCGCGCGCGGTTTTCAAGCGCCTGGGACCCACGCCTGGCCGCCGCGTCGCCGCGCTCGGCGTGAGGGCCGGCGAAGCGCTCCTCGAGCCGACCCGCATCTACGTCCCCGCCGTCCTCGATCTGATGAAGCGCTTCACCATCAAAGGCATGGCCAACATCACCGGCGGCGGCATCCCCGGCAACCTCAACCGCACGCTTCCCCCTTCGTGCGACGCCGAGATCGATACGGCCTCCTGGCCCCGCCCCGCCATCTTCGATTTCATGCAGGAAAAGGGCCCGGTCGAGGAAGCCGAGATGTTTGGCGCCTTCAACATGGGCGTCGGCTACACGCTCGTCGTCCCCAAGGACGAAGCCGCGCGCGTCGTGCGCCGCTGCAGCCGCATCGGCTTCCCGGCGCACGCGATCGGCGGAATCATCTCGGGTTCAGGCCGCGTGCGGCTCGCATAGCACGGACCCTCCAAGCAGAGAGTCCCTGAAAGGGTCTGCACAGCAAGCCCTCTCATCCGTCACGCGGGGGATGCGCCACAAGCGGCCGTCATCCGCCGATGTGCTGCTCGCACTCAAGCTCGCCGACGATGCGGCCGATGCCGCCGAAGCTCTTCGTCCCGTTCGTGGCGTCGTAGACGATGTTGACCCATTGGGGGCTGGCGACGATCACCCCGTCCGGGGTTATCCATCCGCCGTAGATCCGGGTCGGCTCCCATAGCTTCAGGCCGGGGTAGTGTTCCAGGTCCACGCGAAAGCGGGAAGGGCCGTAGCCGTGAATGACGGCGCCCTTTCTCTCGTGGCCCGGGTAGTAGGATTCCAGCCACGGGCCATAGTAGGCAATGTAGAGATAGCTCTTGCCCACGCGCGCGGTTTTGCCGCTCGCGTCGCCATAGACCGGTCCGCCTTCGACGGGCGGCGTGAAAGGGTCGTCCAACTCCACGGACGTGATGTAGGCGACGGGGGTCGTGATCATGAACATGTGCTTGACGAGGTAGGTGCATTGCTCGTTGGCGGGAAGGTTGTTGTAGTCAACGGCGTAGCTCTCGATGGCCGTGGCGACGGCGCGCAGATCGCTCTTCACGCGCGAGATCTTGGCGCGCGTCTGAGCCTCGAGGAAATTCGGCACGGCGATCGCGGCGAGGATGGCGATGATGGCCACCACGATCAGAAGTTCGATCAGAGTGAATGCGAGCGTGTTCTTCCGAGACATGGTTCCCTCCTTATGTCGTGTAGTAACGCTTGCCGGCGATTCTCCCTCCAGCCGGCGGAGAACAAGACCAAAACAACCTACCATACCTATCCCGAGTCCCGAGGGCAACAACATTGCGCCAACATTCCGCCGGCGCCGACCCTTCGCGGCGCGTTTTCAGCCGAACCCTCCGCCAAGCCACGGGCGCGGCGCCGTCGCAGTACCGGCGGACGTCGCGCCCGAACGCGAGATAGGGGCGGCGTCGGCGGCGCCGAGCGCTCCTTAGTAGTCGAATTCCGAGCCCTGGAGGTCGCCCTTGCTTGTCCGGTAGATCTTGCCCCCCGACTGGGTCCCGTTCGAGGAGTCGTAGATGTTGCTCAGGGCGTCGTAACCTTGGGGGTCCGCCACCATCTGCTCGAACCAGGGAGGCCACTCCATCATCTGCGGGCCGAGGGAGTACATGGACCACGTGTATCCTTTCGCCCGGACCCGGGGATACATGTTGTCGTAGTAGCCGCCGTCGCCCCAGGCGTAGTAGGCCTGGTAGAAATAGGCCGCCGCTTCGGCGCGGTTCTCCTGGGTCGTCTTCGCCCCAAACGGGTCGTGCATGATGCTTGTCATGTAGGCGACGGGGGTTGTCAGCTGGCTGTAGCAGATGTCGCGGTGGCCTCCCCAGCCGAGCAAGGTCACGTTACTGTACTCGCACATCCCGATGGGCGGGCGGCCGTGGTCGGTGGCGTAGGACTCGATGGCGGTCGCCATGGCCCGCATGTCGGACTTCACTCGCGACACCTTCGAGCGCACCTGGGCCTCCAGGAAATTCGGCACGGCGATGGCGGCAAGAATGGCGATGATGGCCACGACGATCAAGAGCTCGATGAGCGTGAAGGCCGGTTCAGTGTGCGCTCCCTTGGAACGCCGCCTCTCACTCCAAGACTCTGGGCGCCCGCTCGTTCGCGTCCCGCCTCCGACTGCTCTGAACGGCGGGCTGGTTCCTCCTCGCCTACCCGATCTTCTCGTCTGTTTTCCGCGGTTGCTTCTCATTTCTCGCCCCTCCACCCGAAGACGTTCTTTGAGCGTCTCTGCACTTTAGCGGTCTGCTGTTGTCAACACCGGGAACTTCCGCCAATCGGTCTTCGCTTCCTAGGCCCAGCGGGCGGTTGACAAGGACCTCCTCGGCGCCCCCGTCGCGGATCCGATAGGCCGGCCGCCCCAGGGCGCGGGCTCCCCTCAGAAATCCCGCACCTTGCCCAGAATGGCCTCCTTGTAACGCTTCGGAGCGGGATTCGGCGAAGCGATGAACCGTGAGACGGCAAGCGGCTGGGAGGACTCGTCGTCGGGGCGGAGAAGGTAGAGCCCATCCGCCG
>DATKZW010000026.1:0-11047 GCA_035527775.1 Sumerlaeia bacterium
CCCACGCGGAAGCGGCTCGCAAGGACCTCGCCGGCTACTACGCGCACATCGCTGCTCTGAACGATTGTGTGCGGGACGTGACGGCGACCCTCAAGGAGTGCGGCATCGAGAAGGACACGGTCCTCGTGCTGACTTCCGACCACGGCGACATGCTCGGTTCCCAGGGCGAGAGAAAGAAACAGCGGCCTTGGGACGAGTCCATCCGCGTGCCCTTGCTCGTTCGGCATCCCGCCGCGCACGGCGAGAAAGGCCGCAAGATCGACACGCCCATCGACGCCCCCGACCTCATGCCGACCCTCCTCGGTCTTTGCGGGGTCGAGATTCCCGGCAGCGTCGAAGGCGCGGACTTCTCCGCTCTCATCCGAGGCGCGGCGACGCCCGGGGACGGAGCGGCCCTGATTACGTGCGTCTCGCCCTTTGGCCAGTGGACGCGCAAGGAGGGAGGGCGCGAGTGCCGCGGCGTTCGGACGCGGCGCTACACTTACGTGCGCGACCTCAACGGCCCCTGGCTGCTCTACGACAATGAGAAAGACCCGTACCAGCTGAGCAACCTTTGCGGCAAGCCGGAGCACACCGTTCTTCAAGACGAACTGGAGCGCATGCTGTCCAGGAAGCTGCGCGAAACGCGCGACGAGTTCCTGCCGGGCCCCGAATACATCAAGAGGCGGGGATACACGGTCGACGAGAACGGGACCGTGCCGTACACGACGTAGAATGTGGGCGCCGCGCGTTTCAAGAACCGACGCCGGTTCATCGACATTGCCGCCCAGCCCCGCGGAAGATCCCGCGTGAAAACGACCACGGATTCGTGAAAGGATCCCTCTGCTCGCGACGAATCCGCGCTATCCGTCTCATCCGCGTCATTCGTGTTCTATCTTTCCCGCGTTCGCGGGAATCAGGATTCTCCGGAACAGGCGGATTCGCCGGATGACGGTCGCCTCGGGCGGGCGAAGTGCACGACAACCGCAAGTCCGAGAAACGCGGCGAGACCGGCCAATCCCCACCAGCGCGCCTTGCTGCTCCAAATGGACCATAGACAACCGAAGGTGATAAACGCGACGGCGACAAGCATGAGGACGTTCCACGCCACTCGTTTCCCGCCGCGCGGCAACGCATCGCCGAGCAGGTTGCGCGAGTTCATCATGAAGAAAAAGGTCCAGTAGGCGATCGGCGCCAGCACCATGCAGAAGATGCTGGTGGGCACCGCGAGCCAGAACTGCGCCTTGCCGGTCCAGATGAAGGGGCCGAGCACGCCGACGGCGGGCAACATGCAAGCCCACCGGTGCGCCTTGCCCTCGGGAGGAATGTCAAGCATCTCACAGATAACAAAACCCGAGATCAGCATGAGGATGATGACGCTGGAAAGCGCCATGCACACGACGCCGATCCCAAAGACGTACTGGGAGAAGACGGGGCCGGTCAGCGGCTTGAGCGAATTGGCCAGGCTGAAAGCGTCGCGCTTGACGAGCATGGCGGCCATGCGTTTCTCCCCCTCCGGCAAAGCGTCCCGCCGGGCGCCGCACTCTTTCTCACTCAGTCGCCCAAAAGCCTCGGCGCCCATCTCCTTCTTCAGGCGACCGTCGACGATCTGCACGTAGGCGCCCCCGCCCACGAGGCTCGGATCGTATTTCGCGTGAAACTGGGTGGAGGAAGCGATGATGATACAGCCCGTGGCCAGAATGAATGGCACGAACAGGCCCGTGGAGAGATCGAAGACGGCCACGCCGCGGAAGTTCCTGTTCCAGCCCTTGGCCAGCATCGAGTATGGTAGAAGGAAGGTCATATTGATCCCGACTGCGGTGGCGGCGGCGCTGATCATGACGTCGCGCTGCATGTCCACAATCATGTCCTTCCAGAAAGCCGCATATTCCCCCGTGGCGGCGAGCGCTGCGTTGAACGTCGCCGCCGGCTGGGTGAGCAGGGAGAGGTCTGGGACGAGACCGCCAAAGATCCCGCGCCAATCCAGGACGCCCTCGGCGCCCATCTTGATAACCACGCCAAAGAAACAGAGGATGATGACGCCTACCATGGCCTTGAGGAGACCTTCGAAGATCCTGATGCCTCGCTTGCCCGTGTCGTAAAGCCAGATGACGATGATGGAGATGATCAGTATGGCGCCGGCGACGATGAGCTTGCCCCAAAACTCCCCCATCACGTCATCCCCCACAAGCCGCGGAAGCAGGTTCTGTCGAACGGCCGCCGTGCCCAGACTGAACTGCGGCAGACACCAGACCATGTTCGCCAGCGCGGTCGCGACAGCCCATCCCCATCCCAAGACGGGGTTAATGTGGCGGTTGATGGCTCGGAACGGCCGCTCGCCCGTCGAGAGGGAGACGTAGCCGATGGCGCTCAGCATCACGATTCCCAGAATCATCGCCAGCGGCTGCAGCCAGAGCAGACTGAACCCCGCGAGCACCCCCAGATAGAGGCTGCTGGCGAGCGATCCTCCCCCCAGCGTGATGGCGCTTTGCAGCCACCCCGGACCGGCCAGTCTCGTGTAGCCCAGGAGCCTGGCGCCCAGGGGCTTCTTCAGAAGCTCCGCGATGATCGCATGCTCGCGCGAGGCGGCCCGATCGTTGGACGAATCCGAGATCGGCCTTGCTTCGGGTGTTCCGGCCATGTTGCGAGTCCTCCGTGGCTCGCACTCTAAAAGCTGCGAACTCGGATTGTACAGACTTTTCTAGCAGTCCCCGACGGCCACTTTGGCCTTGATAAAACGTCGCGCGGGGGATCAAATACGCCCGTTGCGAGAGTTGGCGCGAACGTTCTCCTGAAGGCGGAACCATCGAAATGCGCGTGCTGATCACAGGGGGGGCCGGCTTTGTCGGTTCGCACTTGGCCGAGCGCCTCCTCGACAGAGGCCGGAGGGTCGCTGTCATCGACGACCTCTCGACGGGGTCGATGAGCAACGTCAAGCGCCTGAAGTCGCATCCCCGCTTCGAGTACTCCATCGAGTCGATTCTGCATGTTCCGCACCTGGCCGAGATGGTGGACGAAGCGGACTGCATCTACCATCTCGCGGCGGCCGTGGGCGTGCAGAAGATCGTGGACGACCCCGTCGGCACGATCACGACCAACATCCGCGGCACGGAAGTCGTGCTGAACCTGGCCAACAAGAAGAAGAAGAAAGTCCTGATCACGTCGACCTCGGAGGTCTACGGCAAGAGCGCGCAAATTCCCTTCCGCGAGGACGGCGACCTGGTGATGGGCGCAACGACGCGGCCACGTTGGAGCTATGCCTGCTCGAAGGCCATCGACGAGTTTCTCGCTCTGGCTTATGGGAAGGCCGAGAAACTCCCGGTCACCATCGTGCGGCTCTTCAACACGGTCGGCCCCCGCCAGACGGGACGCTACGGCATGGTCATCCCCCGTTTCGTCGCCCAGGGGCTGGCGGGCGAACCGATCACCGTGTACGGAACGGGCGAGCAGACGCGCTGTTTCGTCCACGTGGCCGACGTCGTGGACGCGCTGGTCCAGCTCATGGAGACGTCCATGGCGGATGGCGAGGTCTTCAACATCGGCAGCCAGGAGGAGGTCTCGGTGAACGCCTTGGCGGAGAAGATCCGGCAGAAAACCGGCGGAAAATCCGAGATCCGCCACATCCCCTTCGCCGAGGCGTACAACGAAGACTTCGAGGACATGGACCGCCGCGTGCCGAACCTCGACAAGGCGGCGAACCTGATCGGCTACCGGCCGACGCGGTCGCTCGATGAGATCATCGATGACGTGATTGACTTCATCCGCGACGAAATGGGCCCGTGACAGGCGGCGCGGCTTGGGCGCCACGAGAGGACGAGCCCGACATCAAAGGACAAGAGCTTTGAGCAAGAGGAAATCTGCCCCCAGGAAGCAGGCAGACCCGGTCTGGAAGAGAAGGATCGCCGGAGATGTAGATCCGGCGAACGTGGCTTACTGCGCCGGGTGGGACGTGCGCGGGCGCCCGGCGGCGGACCTGGAATTGCTCCCCTATGATCTCTGGACGAACCGCGCTCACTCGACGATGCTGGCCCGGGCGGGGGTGATTCCGAGGGCCGCGTTGCGCAAGATCCTGAGGGGCCTCGATAAGATCGAGGCTCAAGCCGCCCAAGGCAAGTTTCGCCTCGATCCGAAACTCGAGGACGCGCACGTCAACGTGGAAGCCTTCGTCGAGCGCGAGGCGGGGGCGGACGCGGCCGGGCTGATGCACACCGGCCGCAGCCGCAACGACCAAGTGGCGACCGACATGCGGCTCCTTCTGCGCGACCGTCTGCTGGAGTTCGCCGCCGCGGCGACGGACTTGGCGGAGTGTCTGCGGCGCCTCGGCGCTCGCCACGCGGCGAGCCTTATGCCCGGCCTGACCCACCATCAACCCGCCGCCTGGACGACTTTCGGCCACTGGGCCCTGTCGCACGCTTTCGCCTTCGCCCGCGACGTTGCGGCGCTCCTCGACCTGTTCCCCGCGCTCAATGTCTCGCCTCTCGGCGCGGCGGCGGCCTTTGGGACCTCTTGGCCCATCGATCGCGAGTTCGCCGCCAAACTGCTCGGGTTCGACGGCGTTCAGGTCAACACGCTGGACTGCGTCACGAACCGCTCGGAGTCCGAGGCGCGCGTCGCGGGGGTCCTGGCCGTGTGGGCGCAGCACGCGGCGACGCTGGCCCAGGACGTGATCCTCTTCTCCTCGCCTCCGTGGAATCTGGTGCGGATCGGCGACGCCTACGTGACGGGCTCATCGATCATGCCGCAGAAACGCAACCCCGACTTCGCCGAGGCGACGAAGGCAAAAGCCGCCCTCGCCGGAGCCATCTCGGCGGCCCTGCTTGACTTGACACGGGGCGATCCCTCGGGATACAATCGGGAGCAGCAATGGTCGAAGTACCTGATCCTCGACCTCTTCCAGGAGATTGGGGCCGCGCCGGGGATTCTCCGGGGCGCTCTCCAGTCCCTGCAGTTGGACAAGGGCCGCATGCGTGAGCTGATGCGGAACGACTGCCTCGAGGCGGCCGACGTCGCCGATTACCTGGCCCAGACGCGTCGCCTCCCCTTCCGGACCGCCTACCGCTGGGTGGGGGAGGCCGTGCGCCGGGGCGAAGAAGCGCGGGTTTCTCTCCTGGAAGCCGTGAGCATCTTGCTGGCCGAGCAGCAGGGGGTTCGGCCCTTGGATGCCCGCGAGAAGACAGATCTCGGAGCGCCCGGCGCTCTCGTGGCCCGCCGTTCCAGTCAAGGGGGGCCTTCCCCCGCGTCGGTGCGCGAGCAATGCGCGACGCTGCGGTCGGAAATCGTCGGATTGAGGCGCCGGCGCAGAGAGTTCGACAGGCGGCGGGGGCAGGGGCTGAAACGCCTGGCTGCCGCCATGCGACGCTACAGCTAGCGGGGACCGGCGCCGCCCCGTCGCGCACTCTGTGCTCGGGGCATGTTACCCTTTTGTGCGCTCGCCGCTTTCTGAGCCGTTCGACGGGTTCTGAGGAGAGTCCATTGGAAACGCGCCCCAACGCCGTACGCGCCCGCCGTTTCAATGGTCTGCTCTGGTTGGGTCTGCCGCTTGCGGCGTTTTCCGCTCTGGTCCTTTCCGGGCAAAACGCCGAGCTGAGTCAGCGCCCTCTTTTCTCCTGGTTTGCGCCGCTCGAGGTCTTCTTCGGAAGCGATTTCGAAAGGCCCTGGGTCTTCGTTCTGCTCGTGGTTGTCTTTGCCGTCTATCTCGCGGCTTACGGGTCGAGTCTCGATTGGCGCGCCGGCGCGCGCCCCTTCAAACGTCTATTCCTCCTCCACGCTCAGATCGCGAGTGTGGCCGCATGCGCCGTGGCCGCAGGGGCGGGACTCTTGCCGGAACTGGCGGTTGGGCTGGTCGCCCTCGCGGCAGCCGCCTACCCTCTGACTGTTTGGGGAATCGAGCGCCTTCTCGGACGGGGCCTGGCCGCCTGGGCTCGCTGGCTGCTTGGCGGGGACAAGTACGATGCGGCCAACATGGTCCTCTCGGCGGCCGTGTTCCTGACACCGGCCGAGGAATCGTTGCACCGCTCACTGGGGCTTTCCCGCTTCGACGCCGGCGACGTGCTCGGCGCTCTTGACGCGCTGGAACCCTTAGCGAGCGAGGATTGCGAGGACAAGCAACTGCTGGAGACTATCGAGGAATGCTACCGCACCGAACGGCAGTGGGAAAACGCCCTCCGCGTGGGCTGCCAGCTTCTTGGCCTCGACCCCGGCGACGCACCGGTGCGCATCCGCATCGCCCAGGGGCTGGAGAATCTCGGCCGTTCCTCGGACGCCGTCGAGGTCTTGCGGCAGGGACTGCCGGCTTCCCGGATCGATTACCTTGAGTTGCTTCTTCGTCTCCTGATCGCAGAGAATGACGTTGCCGGGGCCGTGGACACGGCTCGCCAGATCGAGGGGATGGAACTCCCGCCCAAACCCCGATCGTTCCGGGCCTGCCAAAGCATCCTCGATGCCGCCCCCGATTCGGTCTTGGCGCTCGAAGCCTTTGGCGATTTCCTGATCGAACACATGAAACGGGAAGAGGGCTACCAGTGTTTTGAGAGGATTCTGGCCCTCGACCCGCAACGCCATGACCTGCGCGTGCGCCTCGTGCAGTACTTCCAGGAAACCGACCGGCTGGATTTGGCCGAGCCACACCTGGAGGCTCTGATGGACGCGGGACGCGACACGGTGGACGTGGCCCTGCTCTACGGCGACATCCTCGTCCAGCGCGAGCAGTATGGCAAAGCCCTGCTTCATTTCCAGTATGCCGTTGAGAACTACCCCGACGACTATCGGTTTGCGTATTTCCTGGCCAGAATCTCGCTGAAAACCGACGCGCTGGAGGACGCCGCTCGGTGGTGCGACGAGGCGCAGAGGCGGGCCGCTTCCTCGGCCGATCGCGCACGGATCGAGACGTTGCGCCATCGCGTTGACGAAGCCCTCATGGGACGCGAGATCCAAGTCTGGCGCGAGCGCTCGAAACGCGATCCTGACAACGTCGATCTCAAGCTGAATCTCCTGGCCGCCATGACCCGGCACGGCATGGCCGACGAGGCCGTGGCCGAGTACGACGAGCTCCTCCAGGCCAAACCGGATCTGGCGCCTCGCGTCATGAAGGAGATCGAGGCGCTGGTCGAGGAATCCAACCACAGCTTCCGCCTTTTGGACTTCCTCGCCGACTTGAAGATCCGCGCCGAACAGTGGGACGAAGCCTTCGAGATCGCCCGTCGGCTCGCCGAGCGTTCCCTGGACGGCGGCCGGCTCCTCATTGAGCACTGTCGGCGCATCCTCGAGCGACAGCCGGACCATCTTCCGTCCTTGCGCTGCCTGGGGCGCACTTTGATCCAGAGAAAGGACTACGCCCAAGCCGTCGAAGTGCATAAGCAGCGCCTGGAACTCGGCGATGAAGAGGACCCGGAAAACGTCATGGCCGTTTTCGAGGCGTACGCCTACCTCGGAGACACGGACAAGGCGGTCGAGATCGGGGAGAGTCACGTTGCCGTGCACCCGCGCGACATCGATGTGCGAGTCAAACTCGCCCACCTCTACCGCGACGCCCAACGCTACGATGAGGCGCTCAACCACCTGCGGGCCGCACAGAGCATCGATTACTACCACGGCGAAGTGGTTTCGCTGATCAATGAATTGGTGGAACTGCGCCGGAGCAAACGACTCGAGCATTTGCTGGCGGCTCTCAAAGAGAAACCCGACAGTCCCGCTCTGAATCTAGAGGCGGGGGACCTTTACTCCGAGATGGGCGAGACGAAAAAAGCGATCACCCACTACCAGCGCGCCGTCGGAGACCCGAAACTCAGGAATCTGGCCGGGGCGAAGCTGGCCCAAACCATGGCCCTGCTGGGGATGTTCGATCTCGCTGACGAGACGCTTGAGGAGGTGAGCCTGCGCATCGACGATCCCGCGCAGCTGAGGAAGGTGAAGGCCCTCTTCTACAGCGTGGCCGAGCAGTTCCAGGAGAACAAGCAGGAGGAGCGGGCGCTCAAGTTCTTCAAGAAGATCTTCCGCGTCGACGCCTCCTACCGAAACGTCGTCGAGAAAGTCGAGGGCCTCTCTACGTGATCCGGTCCCGCGTTGCGACGACCCCCGGGACGTCGGGCGCGCCCGGAGTCTCCTCCGCGGACCCTTCAGTCAGAGCGGGTGGCTCCATCGCGCGAGCGCGTCTCGCCGACTACTCGCCCGTGTGCGAACAAATGCCGCGTTTGGACTTCTCGATGAATTCGATCATCTCTTGGACCTCGGGGCCGAATCCTCCTTGCCGCAGCTTTTCAAGGGCTCGCGGCACGCTGTTGCCCTCGCGAAAAAGGACCTTGCTGGCCGCGCGAATCTCCCGCCGCGCCTGAGCGGAGAAACCGGCGCGCCGAAGTCCCACGATGTTGGGGCCGCTGACGCGGTTGACTCTCATCGCCGTCATGAAAGGGGGAACGTCTTTGCTCGCCCCGGAGAGCCCCTGAAGCATGGCGTAGCGACCGATGCGCGTGAACTGGTGCACGGCGCAGCCGCCCGATATATTCACTCCATCCTGCACTTCCGCGTGGCCCCCAAGCATGGAGTAGTTGGCCACGATCACTCGGTCGCCCACGTGGCAATCGTGGCCGATGTGGCTGAAACCCATTAGGAAACAGTCGCTCCCGACCCGCGTCTCCGTCTCGGGGCTGCTTGCGCGATGGATCGAGACGTATTCGCGAAAGGTGTTGCGGTCGCCGATGACAAGCCGGTTCGGGGCCCCGTCATAGCCGATGTCCTGGGGCTCGTGACCGATGACGGCCCCCATGTGAATGACGTTGTCCTCGCCGATAGTCGTGTTGCCGTTGATATGGGCGTGGGCCATGATGCGGGTTCGCGCTCCAATGCGGACGCCCCCTTCAATAATCACGTAAGGCCCGACCTCGACCGTTTCGTCCAGTTCGGCTTTCGGATCCACAATGGCCGTGGGATGGATAGACACGGGATTTCTCCTCTGGTCCGGCTGCGAATGCGCGCGAAGTCTCTCCGACCCTCCCGGACCAATCGGCGTCTTTCAGATCCGGGGGAAAACTCGCGCTCTTCCATAGTCTCGCGCGAGAGAAGCATCAAGCCATTACTGCACGCGCCGACCGCGCCCGCTCAAATCCTAGTCCCGCGGCTCATTCCCCAGGCGGCTGCGCCGGGGCGGCGGCTGCGTTGCGGTCAAACGCCCCACGTGAGCGGCCGTCGCGGCGGCAAGACCGTCGAGGGCGTATCCCCCTTCGAGAACCGAGACGAGCCGCCCTTCGGCATGGTCGCGAGCGATCTCGAGAACGATCGACGTCAACTCGGCGAAATCATCGTCCGTAAGGCGGAACCCGCCGATAGGGTCGCCCAGACGGGCATCGAAGCCGGCCGACACCATCACGAGATCCGGCTTGAAACGGGAGGCCGCGGGGAGCAGCCGGTCTCGGAACGCGCCCACCACGTCCTCGCCGCCCGTGCCCGCCGGGAAGGGGCAGTTCATGGTGGTTCCGCGTCCCGGACCGCTTCCCGTTTCGTCCGATGCGCCGGCGCCGGGGTAGAAGGGGAACTGGTGGGTGCTGAAGTAGAAGACGGAGCCGTCTTCGTAGAATGCGTCCTGGGCGCCGTTGCCGTGGTGGACGTCCCAGTCCGCGATCAGGACCTTGCCGACGCCGCGGCTCTTCTGGGCGTAGCGGGCGCCGATGGCAACGTTGTTGAAGACGCAGAAGCCCATTCCTCGGGCGGGACCCGCGTGGTGACCGGGGGGGCGAACGACGCAGAAGGCGTTGGCGACTCTTCCATCGATGACGGCGTCCACGGCGCTCAGGACGCTGCCCGCCGCCCACAGCGCCGCCGTCCATGACTCCCTGCAAATGTTCGTGTCGCCCGTGCTCAGCATGGGGGCGCCGGACGCAATGTCGCGCCGGGCGCGCTCGAGGTAAGCCGGGGTATGGCACAAGAGGATCTCAGATTCGGTCGCCGCGCGAGAGGGAACGTCGACGGTCCGTTCCCGGAGGGCGGGCGCGGTCAGGGCGCCCATCACGGCGTCGCACCGTTCGGGCGACTCCGGATGCCAGAGACCCGTGCGGTGGGTCTTTGCAATGGGATCGTAGACGATCCCTGTGGTCGGTCCGCCCATGGCTTCCATCAACCCTCCCGCAAAGCGCGAGCGCTGCGTGAAGAGATTGCATGCGGGGAGCCGCGTTCGCGCGCCTTCGGCGTGTCTGGGAATCCTCCGTCGCCCGGAAAGGGCCGATCCTTCGGGCTGCGAACGGCTTCACCGGGATGCTATCGGTCTCGTCGTCGCTCGTCAATGGGTTTCGCTGGAATCCGCCTGATCCGTGCGATCGCTCGGATCCCTGGGATCCGCGTCATTTGTGTTCTACGAAAGGGGGAACGAAACAGGGATCGCGCAAACCCGCAACGCGAACGGCGCTTGACGGCTCACGAGGGTAAAACAACTTGAAATAATCTTGGGGAGAGCGAACAATTCGGGGTCTCGGGGGCGTACGGGGCGCGACGCCTGCGGGTAAAGCGCCGCCCTTTCTTCCGACAAGGCCATGGAAGCCAACACTCTTCGCGTTCTTTTCCTCAATCCTCCGGATCTGGGAGGCCAGATCTGGATGAAAGAAGTGGGACGGTGCGGCCGCAAGGCGATCGGAGACGAGATCTGGCCCCAGACGGGATTGGCTTATCTCGCCGCCATGGTGGAGGGCGAGGATCATACGGCTCGCGTCATTGACGCCATGGCCGAGCCGCTGACGCTCGAGGATCTCGAGAAGGAGTGTCACAACTGGCGTCCCGACATGATCATTGCCAATAGCGCCACCCCGACCATACGAAACGACGTCGCCGTGCTCGACCACCTCAGCCGGGCCAGCGGCGTCATGTGGGGGTTGGTGGGGCCCCACGCCTCAGCCCTCCCCGAGGAGACTTTGCGCGAGAGCGCCGCCAGCTTCGTCCTGGTCGACGAGGCGGAGGAGACGGTCGCGGACCTGGTCTGGCGCCTCGCCGATCTCATGCGCGTTGCGGAGTCCGAGGGGCCGCACACGCCGTACGTCGTTGAGCGGGTGACGGCTGCGTTGAGCGGGATCAAAGGGATGGTGTGGCG
>DATKZW010000027.1:0-6114 GCA_035527775.1 Sumerlaeia bacterium
GGTTCGCGTGACGCTTGCCAACGGGACGCAGTTCGTTGCGGAGCGCGCCGGCGACAGCGACGACCTGGTGAAGCTCCGCAGGCGGGGTAGCGGAAGAACTCTGATCTCGGTAAAGCGCTCCCAGATCAAGAGCATCGAGCCCCTCGGCGAGGACAACGAGGACGGGCGGCAGACTGGAAAGGCGGATGCCACTTCCCCCTGATCCTGAAAGCCGGATGGAGCGGGCGCTCGAGGAAGCGCGAAAGGGCGCCGAGGCGGACGAAGTCCCCGTCGGCGCCGTCGTCGTCGGTCCGGACGGCTCGCTTCTCGCCGCCGCTCACGACGAGCGGATGGCTCGGCGCGATCCGACGGCCCATGCCGAGATTCTGGCCTTGCGCCGAGCGGCGCAAGCGACGGGAGATTGGCGACTGGAGGACTGCGACCTGTACGTGACCTTGGAGCCATGCCCCATGTGCGCGGGCGCCTTGATCCTGGCGCGAATCCGGCGCCTCGTTTACGGCGCGCCCAATCTGAAAGGGGGCGCCGTCGTCTCGCACGCGCGCCTTCTCGACGTCGACACCTTCAACCATCGCGTCGAGGTCGAGGGCGGCGTCCTCGCCGAAAAGTGCGGCGAGATTCTCACAACGTATTTCCAGGCAAGGCGGGAAAAGGAGAGGTGAGGCTTCACGGAATACCGTCGCCGGGGGGAAGACGGCGGAAGCCGGCGACTGCCCCGAATTCCCCGAATTTCCGTCCGCCTCTTGTCCTCTCGGCGGGAAACCAGGCGTCAAAAGTGCTTGCGCCTGAAATTGCGGGATCGTTAGAATCGCCCTGCCTCGATTCCCCGCGGGGGAAAAGGGCGGCTGGCAAAACACCTGGCGCGACGGGGAGAAGAGACTCGATGTCGAGCACGCATTCAGGACCCCCGGAGCGCGCGCAGGGCGCGGAGGAAGGGCAGCAATGAGTTCTTTCGCCCATTTCCACACGACCGATACGCGGTCTTTGTTCGCCATTATCGGCAGCGCCGATCGGGATCTGCTCCGGGAGATCGGGGTGACTCTCGGCGCCGAGTTCCAGCCTTCCAGCGAGGAGGAGGAAGGTGAAGAGGACTTCGGCGTGGAGGAGGAAACGGAAGAGGCTCCCGAGTGGGACGCGGACGCTGAGGAGGCCGATTCGGCTCAAGAGACCATCGTGAAAATGATCTTGAGCGGGATGTCCCAGGACCTGTCCGAGGATGAGGCCTATGCGATTCAGGACTATTTCGCCTCGTACGCGGCCAGAAGCGGCCGCGTCCACAGCATCGATCCGGACGACCTTGCCGATCTGTTTGAGGCGGATCCCGAATCCGAACAGGCGGATGAGATGCGCCGCATTCTCCTCGAAGGGATGGATCTGGCCAGCTTGGCGAGTTTCCTGGACTGGCTTCAGGAGAACGGCGCCTCGCACGAGCTAGTCTATCGCTTGCAGATGCTGTACCTGGGCCGTTTGCCCGAGGCGGATGAGCCAACTTTCACGGATCTCGAGGAGGAGGCTTACGCCGCCCGCTTCGGATATGTGCTGGCCGGGGAGGCGGGGCGCATCGCCGACGAGTTGAGCGAGTTCGCCGCCCGGGCTCCCGAAGAGATGCGCGCCATGGCGGCGCTTCTGGCTACCCTCATGCACTACTGCAACGCCGAGGCCATGGATCTTCTCGTAACGATCGAAGACTGAGCGCTCAGACCGGAGCGCGCGGGACGCTTCCCGGATGTCACCTGAATGGCAGACCACTCTCGCGAGGCCGGCGACCCTGTCCGGCCGCGGAATCCACAGCGGAATCGACTGCGAATTGAGGCTGGCGCCCGCGCCGGCGGACCACGGCGTACGCTTTGTGCGGGTGGACCTGCCCGGCGCTCCCGAAATCCCGGCGGACCTGCGCGTCATCTCGCGCGAGCCCTTCTCACGGCAGACGATCCTCCGCGCCCCCGATGACGACGGGGTCTGCGTGCGAACGGTCGAGCACGTTCTCGCCGCCCTTCACGGGATGGCCGTTGACAACGTCCGCGCGGAGATGACGGGACCCGAGCCGCCTATCGGGGACGGCAGCGCCGCTCAGCTGGTGCGCGAACTCCTGCGGGAAGGGACCCAGAGCATCCCGGGCGCCCCGCGCCGCCCGTTCACGATCGACCGGCCCGTCAGCTTCTCTCCGGAGGGTTCGCCGTTGGCCCGGTATTGCGCTTGGCCTTCGGCGTTCTTGACGGTCACCTACTTTCTGGAGTATGATCACCCGTTCATTGGCTCTCAGGCGGCGACTTTTCGGGTGGTTCCCGAGACATTCGCCCGAGAGATCGCGCCCGCTCGAACGTTTTGCACGGTCGAGGAGGTGGATTTCCTCCGTGAAAGGGGGCTGATTCGGGGAGGAAGCGTCGAGAACGCCATCGTCGTTGGCCGCGACGGAGCAATCAACACGGAGCTTCTGTGGCCGGACGAGTTCGCCCGCCACAAGATCCTCGATCTAATCGGCGATCTGTTTCTCCTCGGATCGCCGGTTCGCGGCCACATCGTGGCATGCCGGGGCGGCCATGCCGAGCACGCGCAGTTCATCCAATATCTCAGGAAGGAATTCGCTTGAATCATGACCGAAGACGAGAAAACCCCGGCCCCCGCCCCCGGAGCGATCGATATTCGGGGGATCATGGATATCGTCCCTCACCGCTACCCCTTCCTGTTGATTGACCGCATCCTCGAGGTGAACAATGAAGGACCGAGCCTCGTGGCGATCAAGAACGTCACGATGAACGAACCGCAATTCATGGGGCACTACCCGGGCCTGCCGATCATGCCGGGGGTCCTTCAGATCGAGGCGATGGCCCAAGCCGCCGTCGTGCTCCTGCTGATCCAGCCCCAGAACAAGGGCAAAATCCCCTTCTTCACGGGTCTCGACGGCGTCAAGTTCCGGCGCCAGATCGTCCCCGGCGACCAAATGCGGATTGAGGTGCTGGTTACGCACCATCGCGCTCGCGCGGCAAAAGCGGAGGGGCGAGTCCTGGTGGACGGCGAGCTGGCGGTCGAGGCGAAACTGACCTGCATGCTTGGCGATCCCCAATCCGAGTAGAAAACGGGCGATCGGACGATGCCGGCTTCTCCCCGCCCTTCACTCATCCACCCGACGGCCGTCATCGACCCCTCGGCCGAACTCGCCGAGGACGTTCGGGTGGGTCCCTACGCCATTGTCGAAGCCGGGAGCCGGATCGGCGCCGGCTGCGCGGTCGGCCCCCACGCCGTGATCGGGCGGAACGTCCGTCTGGGCCGCGACAATCAGATCTCCCATCACGCCGTCATCGGCACGGAATCGCAAGACAGCAAATATCGGGGCGAATGGACCGGCCTCGAGGTCGGCGACGGCAACGTTTTCCGCGAGTTCGTCACAGTGAACCGCGCCACGGGCGAGGGCAAGGCCACGCGCATCGGGAGCGGGTGCCGGTTGCTGGCGTACTCGCACGTCGCTCATAACAGCGCGATCGGCGACGGCGCAGTTCTGGCCAATTGCGCGCAGGTCGGCGGCGAGGTCGTCATCGAGGAGGCCGTCATTCTGGGAGGGCTGGTGGGCGTTCACCAGTTCTGCCGCGTCGGCGCCTACGCCATTGTGGGCGCATGCAGCAAGGTCACGCAGGACATTCTTCCCTTCGTGACCGCCGACGGGCATCCGGCGCGTCCCCACGGCCTGAATCTGGTCGGCCTGAAACGCCACGGCTTTTCGGAGGAGGTCATCTCGACTCTGAAAGCCGCTTACCACTGCTTGTTCCGAAAAGGGGCGCGCCTGGAAGAGGCTCTCGAGACCTTGAGCCGCGACTACGAGAACAGCCCCGAGATCGCTCGCATTGTCGAATTCATCCGGAGTTCGCAACGCAAGATAGCCCGGCCTCGTAAGCGCGACTACGACTTGGCGGATCCTGTGTAGCTGTGGTTTTGGGCGGGGAGAAGGGCGCGCATCCGCGGATTTCGCGGATCTGGGATTTGTTTCGGATTTCGAGATTCGAGTTTCGGGTTTCCCTGTAGGGATCGGGCGGGAAACGGCTGGGCGATGCCGTTGATGCCGGGTTCCTGTCAGTTCTCCTCGTTTTCGATCATCTGGAGAAAAGCGCGCGCGTCGGCGGGGGCGTGGCCGGAGTAGTGGTTGTTGAAGTAGCCGAAGACGGGAACTTGGTCGCGGAGCAGAGCCTTGACGGGTGCGACCCATTCGGCCATGTCCTCGCGGCGATCGATGACGGTTTTGTCCCAGGTCTGGGTGATTTCCTCGATCCGGTTGCGATCGCCGAGCCAGCGAATGTAAGCGAAAGGGCCCGTTATGATTCCCGCCTGTTGGAAGAGCGGCCCAGGGCGCGGCATCCAGGGGTGGTCGATCAGGGCGAGCGCGACCCCGTGGTAGGACAGTAGATCGAGGAGGGGCGTTCTGAGCCAGGTTTTGTTTCGCACTTCCACGGCGAACTGGAACAGGCCTCTGGGAAGGGAGGGAAGAAAGGATTTCAAGCGTTCGCGGAAAGTCGCGGGCCCAATCTCGGTTTTCTTGGCGAAGTAAGGGAACTGGAACAAGATCGGGCCGAGACGGGGCCCGAGGATCGTCATGGCGTCCAGGAATTGGTCGAGTTCCGCCGCGCAGTCGACGAGAAACTTGTCATGGGTGATAACCTTCGGCGCTTTGGCGGCGAAGCGGAAGTCTTCCGGCGTGCGGTCGCGCCAACGCTCGACGATGTACCGGCTGGGGACTCGATAGAAGGTGGCGTCGATTTCGACGGTAGAGAACTTCGTGGCGTATTCGGCGATCCACTGGGACTTGCCGGCGGAGGCGGTGTAGAAGGTCCTCTCCCATCCTGGCGCGCTCCAGCTGGATGTTCCGATGCGAAGGGGGGAGGGTTCGGGTTTGGGCATACTGCGTCTCCCAGCAGGATCGCGCGCGCGGCGCCGGACAGATTCTGATGAAGGTTGGGGGGGCTGTCAATGCCGAAGGCCGATCGCGATGCGGCATCCTCTCCGGACGATTCGAGCAGTTCTGGGAAGACGCCGCCTGAAAAAACCCACTCGGATGTCATGCACCCGAAATCTTGGCCAAGAGGAACGACGGCCCTTTGAGTCCCCGAAAAAAGGTGTTCGCCATTCTTGTGCTTTCCGCTAAGATCGGCGAAACGATCCGGGGCGGACGCTGAGACGTCGTTGCCCAATGCCCTCCAACGCCGAAGCCGCGATATGCCTTCCTGGACGCCCGAGCAAACCCTCGCCATCGAACGCATGGGCTGCGACCTGCTGGTCTCGGCCTCGGCCGGCACGGGCAAGACGGCCGTGCTTGTCGAGCGGATCGTGCGTCTGGTCCTCGACAAGAAGAACCCGACGGATCTGGACCGGTTTCTCGTCGTGACGTTCACGGAGGCTGCGGCGTCGGAGATGCGCGAGAAGATCGCCGCCGCGCTCAGGGAACGACTCGCCGAAAGCAGCGCCCAGGCGGTTGCACTCAGAGGCGCCCCGCGCCCTCCGCGCGAGGGCGCGTCTTCCGCCGCGCTTGCTGCGTCCGATCGTCTGCGTCGGCAGATTCTTCTCCTGGACCAAGCCCGGATCTCGACCATTCATTCTTTCTGCCACAATCTGCTGCGGCAGCACTTTCACCGTCTCGGGCTCGATCCCGAGTTCACAATCCTCGATGAGCAGGAAATGCGCCTTCTGCGATCCGAGACGGCGGAAGTCCTGTTCGAGCAGGAGTTCGACCGCGCCGATCCCGCGTTCCTGCGGTGGCTCGACGCGTTCGGCGGCGCGGACCCTGAAATCCGCGCCCGGAGTCGCGTTCTGCGTCTCAATAGCTTCCTCGAGTCGCTCCCCGACGCGCCCGCGTGGATTGAGCGTGTGCGCCGGTCGTATCCCCTTGCGCCGGACGGGTCGGGCCTTGCGCGTCCGCTTGAGGAGCACGAATGGTTCGGCGAGTGGCGCGAAGGGCTCGGAGCGTTGCTGGGGGAGCTGACTGCAGCGTTGGAGTCGGCGGCGGAAGAGGCAAGAGGCGTCGAGGCAAAGTATCTGCAATGGATCTCGTCTTTCCGAAGCCGAATCGCCGAGTGCGCCGACGGTCTCGAGAACGCGGAGTGGGCAAAGGCCATCGAAGGGCTCCAGACCTTC
>DATKZW010000028.1:0-9425 GCA_035527775.1 Sumerlaeia bacterium
TGTCGAAACAGCGCCGGACCTCTATCCCGACGTACGGCCCGAAGCGAACTACGCGCGTTCTCTTGGCGTGCTCCGCTTGGCGGCCGGCCACACCCCCCCCCTGCTAACTAAGTCGGGCTTGATGGTTGGCCTGGGCGAAACGGAGACCCAGGTCCTGGGGGTCATGGACGACCTGCGCAAGGTGGGTTGCGAGATCCTGACCATCGGCCAGTACCTGGCGCCCAGCCCCGCGCATTACCCCGTGGTCAGATACATCGAGCCGGAGCGATTTGACTGGTACCGGCGCGAGGCGCTCCGGCGCGGGTTCCGCCACGTGGCCTCCGGTCCGTTCGTCCGGTCGTCTTACCAGGCGGATGCGGCGCTTTCGGCGATTGGCTCGGCGCGGGATGCTCCGGAGCCGTGAGTTCCCAAGGGACTACGGATGAAATCCTGCATTCCCCGGGGCGTTCCGCCCTCAAGGGCATCCCGGCGCAAGTCTGCGGCGCCCGCGCCGTCGCGCGAACTGACAAGAGAAACGGGTCAAGTCCCGGATCTGCACTCTCCGAGGTCGGAGACGGCGGCGGACAAGGCGCGGACGATCGGGTAGGCGCACTTGCGGCGGTGGCCCTTGCGGGGGTCCTGGACGTCGTTTTGGGTCCCAAGCCGGCTGTACCATTCCCCGAATTCCGGATCGTGGAAATGCTCGAAACAGTAGGCGACCAGGCGTTCGAGGAGGAGGGCGTACGTTCCATCGCCGAGGATGCGCCAGGCGCGGGCGAGGGCGGCAATGGCTTCGCACTGGGGCCACCAGGAGTGGCGAGGGTTCAGAACCTCGCCGTCCGGCGTGGCGGTCTCGTAGACGCCCGAGCGGGGGTCGACGCCGTAGCGGACGGCGAAATCGAGTTGGCGGCGGGCGAAATCGAGATAGGCCTCCCGGCGGTCGCGGCCACAGGCGCCGAGAGCGAGCCAGGCGGCCTTGAAGACGTGCCCGAACTGAACGGTGGGCTCGAAATCATCGGATTCCGTTTGCCAGTCGGCGGTGAATTTCTCGAGGACGACGCCGGACACGGGATCGGTGGCGCGGCAGAGGATCAGATTGCAGACCTTGTCGATGGTCTGGGCGTAGGAATCGTCGCCCGTGGCGTCCCAGAGGGCGAAGGCGGCCTCGACGGCGTGGAGGTGAACGTCGAGGGACTTCGTCGTCTCATCGACCTGCCACTGGGCATCGAGGGAATCATAGTAACCGTCGAATCTCCTGTCCCAGAAGAACATTTCCATCTCGCCAGCCGTCGTCATCGCGAGTTCGAGCGCTTGGGGATCGTTCGCCGCGGCGCCGAAATGGGCTAGGGCGTGAATGACGGCCGTCAGGCCGTAGGCGTGGATGCGCTCTTCGACGAGCGATCCGTCGCGCTCGACTAGCGAGAGCCAACGGTTGTCGTCGCTGGCGAACATGCAATCAACCAGGAAGCGAAAGCCCTGGCGCGCGGCGTCCAGGTCGGTCGGTTCTCCGGTCATTTGCCATGCGGCGGCGAAGGCGTCGACCATGCGCGCCTGCATGACGAGGCTCTTGCGCGTGTCGCCGGCGCGCTGGCCGTCGCGTTCGAGGTCGGTGATGAAGCCCCCCGCGTCGTGATCGATGCCGTAGCGGCGCCAGAAGGGCACGATCGCGGCGGCGACGTGCTTGGCGAGGGCGGAGGCAATCTGCTTCGGATCAGGCAACATTGCAGGAGCATCTTACCACCACTCGCGCGAAACACAAGGGAGATGTGAATGAGACCGTGCTCTCCGTTAACATGCGCCCCACGCCGGCGTGCTGGAGGGTTTGGCCTTGACGACGGCAAACAGGGTGGTTTATGTTCTCGCAAATGTTCTCCGCGGGAAGGTCGGCGGCGCGTCCCCTTGGGCCTTTTCCAGTTCCGGCTTTTCCAACGATGCGGCGGAGGGAAAAACGATGAGAGTTCTGGTCCTGGACGATGACAAGGTTTCCCGCGTCTATCTGGAGAGCGTGATCGGCAAGGAGGGACACGAGGTTTTTGCCGCCGAGGACGGCGTTGCCGGCTACAAGTTGTTTGAAGAACTCAATCCGGACCTGGTGCTGACCGACATTCGGATGCCGAGACTGGACGGGTTGAAGCTCCTGGACAAGATCCGTCGAGACAATCCCGACGCGATCGTTGTGATCTTCACGGGTTTTGGCTCGGAAGAGTACGCCATGGAGGCGCTTCGGCTCCGGGCCAACAACTATCTGCGCAAACCCATCGAGCGCTCTGAACTCTTGCCCCTTCTCGAGAAGTACCAAGCCGTCGTGGAGGACCGGGCCATTGACGCCCAGATCCCGTCGATGATGATCAAGCACGCGCTCACGCTGGGGGTGGAAAACCGCAAGGAACTCGTGCCGAGAATCGCCAATCACTTGGTGCTGATGACGGGAGGCGCCATCGCCGCGCACGAGCTCGTGGGCGTGCGGCTTGGCCTGGTCGAAACGCTGGTTAACGCCATCGAGCACGGGAACCTGAACATCACGTTTGAGGAGAAGTCCCGGGCCCTTCAACAAGGGGCGCAAGCGATGGACGCTCTGCTTGCCGAGCGAATGGCCGATCCGGCGCTGTCGCAGCGACGGGCGACGGTGGAGTTCAAGCAGGAGCCGACGTTCTGCGAATGGACCGTGACCGACGAAGGAGAAGGCTTCGACTGGAAGACGGTCCAGAATCCCCTGAGCGAACAGGGCATGATGGGACTGCACGGCCGGGGGCTCTTCCTGAGTCGGCTTCAGTTCGACGAGTTCGAACATGTCGGCAAGGGCAATATCGCACGCATGAGGAAGTATACCAGCCCCGACCGACGGAAGGTCTAGGGCCAGAGCATGGAGGCGACGGGGACTGACGACCCTCGCGGTCCTCAGAACCGCCGCGCCGCATGGGGATTCCTGGGACGGAACGCCAGCCGGTCCGTTCAATAGAGCGCCCAGCCGCTTCCCCTCCATCGGGCTTCACCACGCAGACTGAAAAAAGAGAGCGAGACGGGTTGGGCCGTTATCTCGTTGCGCCGTGTGTTCAGGACTTGGTTCGGAATCCGGGTCCAAGGACCGGCAAGATCTGGCGCTTGGTAGAGTTGAAGCGAGCTCTCCCTGATTCCCCCGATTTCGGAGTCGAGATAACGGACCGTGAGACTCACGGTTGTGGGGTTCTCGCCGCCGGCGGTCAGTCCCGTGCGGTTGCTTCGGATGTGCCAGCAGACCGGGGCGGCGACGAGTCGGTCGTCTTTGCGAGATCGCGCCGGGGAAGCCAGTCGACCGGCCTGGGAGAAAGAGCCGCGAAACAGGGTCGCCGTGGTCGCCGACGCCCCTGAGGAGGGGCCGGCGCCGGAGGAAAAGCCAAGCCACGTGCGAACGGTCGGGCTTAGGCGTCCGCCGATGCCGCGGCGCGGCGCCAAGCCGGGTTTGGCGTAGTCCACGACCCGGGCTTCCATAGTTGATCCCTGTCCGAACATGACCGCGGCGTAGCCGCTGTTGTTGTCTCCCCCGATCCAGGGGTTGTCGCCGAAGGCCGCTCCTGCGGCGAGATCCCCCCACCCGTCACCGTTCACGTCGGCGCCCCCCTCGCCCCCCGTGCCGAAGGCGTCCCCGGCATTGTCGCCCAGAATGAGCACATTCGCTCCGGAGGGTTCCGAGTTAAGATCGACCGTCCTTCCCGGCAGATCTCCGCGTCCGAAGACAACGGCAACTTCCCCCGCGTCGTTCCCGCCGGGTGGGTCGGCCGTGAAGGCCGATAGGATGAGATCGTCGAGGCCGTCGCCGTTCACGTCCGCGCATGCCACGCTCGCCCCAAGCCTGTCCTCCGCGTCGGCGCCCAGGATCCGTGTTGTCCGGAACCCGCCGGGCATGCTCTGGCGCGCCAGATCAATGATGTTTCCCCGAAGGTCTGGCTCCCCGTAGACGACATACACGGCGCCCGCTTTCTCCCCGCCCGAGGCGCGGGTTTCATGGCAGCCCATGATGACATCGCCGCACCCATCGCCGTTCACGTCCCCTGCGGCCACGGAACTGCCATGCCATTCGTCGACGGGGGTCCCGAGGATGCGCGTTTCGCCGGCCGGACTGATGGCGCCGCTCGTTCTGAGATCGATGATTCTCCCCCGCAGGTCTTCCTGACCATAGACGACATAGGCGGCGCCCGAGTAAGTCCCCGTAGTAGGCCCAGCTCTGCGCGCGCCGATGATGACATCCGGGAAACCATCTCCGTTGACATCGCCCGCGGCGACGGCATAGCCGAAAATGTAGTACTCCTCGGGGCCGCCCTCTTCGCCGAGGATGCGCGTTTCGCCCGCCGCGCTTACGGCGCCGTCGGTGTCGAGATCCACGGTCGTTCCGGGTAGTTCCGGCCCGCCGTAGATCACGGTGACTTCGCCCGATCTTCGACCGGTCTGGTCCTGAGGGTAGGGGGGCGCGCCGAGGAGAACGTCGTCGAAGCCGTCCTGGTCGATGTCGTCGCTGGCCAGAGACCATCCGGCCCGGTCATAGGCGTCGTCGCCCAAGATGAGCGTGACACTCGTCGCGGCGAGTTTGCTGGGGCCCGGAGCATTGAGATCCCCAAGGTCGATCAGCTTTCCGGGAAGATCGGGCTTCCCGTAGACAACGTATACTTCGCCCGCGGCTGTTCTTTCGCCGGGCGCCGCCTCACGAGCGCCGAGAAGCACGTCGTCGCAGCCGTCGCCGTTGATGTCGCCGCTCGCCACGGCCCATCCCGCTTGATCGCCGTCGGAGCGACCTCGGATGCGTGTTATCTGAGGTTGGAGCGGTCCAGCCGCAGGCGGGGTCTTGGGGTCGTCGTTGCTCAGGTCAAGAACGCCTGCGGGGAGGGAACGCGTTCCGTAGACGACGAACGCTTCCCCGGCCTTTCCCTCAACGGGGAGGTCCGAAATCGCCGGCGCCCCGACGATCGTGTCGTCCACGCCGTCGCCGTCGACGTCGCCGAAGACGATGCCGTTGGACGCGGATCCGGAACCAAGGTTGCCGCCGGGCGTCGCCCCGAATATCCGGAAAACACCCCCGGGATTCGCGTTCAGGTCAATAACGCGCTGTGAATCGGATTCCCCGCGGAGTTCGGCTTCAATCTCGTTGCAGACAGAAGCGGCGACCGCGACGACAACAAGCGCCGGCAGGAGTTGCAATGGATTCCGCAAGGACATAATGAGAGTCGTGTGCCAAAGACGCCCGGGTTTCAAGCGCGAGATTCTCGCTCCTTTTCTCGAAAGAGACGGCGGTTCCAGAAGGCGAAGACGGCGAAGAACCCCCAGCTGACGCAAAGGACGGTCCACATAGATGCGGCCAAGGCGAGACGAAGGGGGTTGGCAAGCGCGGCGGGCAGACTGGCGGCGAAGGTCGGTGTGAGAAGCCCCCAGGCAATGAGAATGGTCTGGAGAACGGCTTTGGCTTTTCCCATCCAATTCGCGCCGGCGACTTGCCCCTTTACGGCGGCGCTGGCGCGGACGGCGCTATGCAGGAGCTCCCGGGCGAGGAACAGATGCGCAATGGCGGGATGGATAAGATCGGAGTTGGCGAGTTCGTAGAAAAGAGCGAGGATGACGATCTTGTCGACGACCGGGTCGAGGTAGAGGCCCAAAGGGGTTTCCTGATGCAGTCGTCTGGCGATCCAGCCATCGAAACAGTCGGTGATCATGCCGACCACGAAAACGCAGGCGGCGACGAGGTTGTACTCGCGCCGGAAAAGAACGATGGTGAGCGGAAGCGCGGCGAGGCGAAGGAGCGTGAGCAGGTTCGGGAGCCGGAGTATGGAGGCAGTTGGACCCATCGATCCGAGCATAACACGGGTGTCTCGGGGCCATGTCACAGGCTCCGCAGCGGGTGAACGGAACCCGCCTCTACACATCGCATGGTCTCGGCGTCGCGTCAAGTCTGTTTCGTCGCGCGAGCAGCAGCAGGGACCTGCGAGTGGATGTGTCGGCGCGTTCTTCATCCGCGAATCACGCGATCCCGCGCGAATGCGACCTTCGGTCGTGTCCCGGGGAAGACGCCCGGCGGGCGGAAAAGGCGGCAACCTGAGCGGGGGGCTTCCCGTCTCAGAAAGGAACCCGATGGCTCGTGTTCACGATTCTGTTCGGGCGTCGGGGGCGTTTTCCATCCGCGGCCCCGCTTTCCAGATGACGCAAGCGAAGGCGGCGCCAAGGAGGGCGGCCCAGCCGAAGGCAAAGAAGGTGCGTTCGAAGTCGTAAGCGTCGATCATCCGACCGGCGCCCCACCCGGCGAGAGAGGCGCCGATGTAGCCCATGCAGTCGATAAAGCCCGCTGCGCCGGAGGCGCCGGCCTTCTTGCCGAAGTCCTGCGCGGCGTGTCCGACCATGAGGATGTGGGGGCCGTAGGTGCAGAAACCGACTAGGGCGACGACGAGCACGACGAGGGGGGTGTTGTTGGCGTCTACGAGGGGGAAAAGGAATGAGAAGAGGCCGAGGAACAGGAGGAGGATGGCGATGACGGGCGCCCGGCGGCCGCCGAAGAAACGGTCCGTCGCCCAGCCCGCCGTCAGAGCGCCGACCGAACCCGCGAGGGGGTGAATGCAGATCTTCATCGACTTGCTCAAGCCGGCTATGAGGGGCGAAGCGTGCGCCCCAGCGCGCTCATCCAGGAACGCCGGCATCCAGTTGACGAATCCATAGCGGTTGACGTCGAGCATGAAGAAGGCGCCGGCGACGACCCAGAGGTAGGGATTTCTGAGGGTCGCGACCAGGTTTTCGGCGAGAGTGCGACGCTCCTCGCGTCCTCTTTCCGCGGGCGGCGCCCCCGCGCCCGCAGGGCTCCCTTCGGGGTCAACGGGTGGGAGTCCCACGTCAGCGGGATCGTTACGGATCGAGAAGAAGAAGAAAAGCCCGACAGCGCCGAAGATGACGGCGGGCACAAGGAAGACCATTCGCCAGTCGCCGCTCAGCTTCGTCACGTAGAAGCCCGTGAGGAAGATGGCGAGGAGGCTGGCGGCGGCGGCGCCAAGTTGGTAGCAGGTTCCCACAAGTCCCGTCACCTTGCCGCGGCCCTCGACGGGGAACCAATGGGCCATGACGCGCACCATCGGCGACCATCCCATGGACTGGAAGAACCCGTTGGCGCCCCAGAAGAAAATGTGAAGCCACAGGATCCGGCGGTGGTCCGCCGTCGCGGGGTTGGCGGTCATCACAAGGGCGAAGACGCAAAGGTTCATGAGGACCGACCCCAAGACGCCGATGGATGAGACGATGCGGGCGCCGAACCGATCGCCGAGCTGACCGTTCACGAACTGGCCGACGGCGTAAAGGAGCGTAAGGGCCGTGAAAACGGCGCCGAACTCCTCCGCGCTCCATTGGAAGGCATTGGTGAAAGTGGTCTTCGCGACGGGCATGTTGTAGCGGCACAGGTAGTAAGAGAAGTAGGTGACGTAGACCGTCGAGAAGACCCGGATTTGCCAACGGCGCATTTTGGGATCGGCGCTGAGCGCCATAGTGTGTCTCCCGCAATCTGGATTGGGGCGGCGATATTCAGCCGGGGAAGGGGTATTGCCAGAAAGCCCTCGCCGCCGGAAGAGGAGTCGGGCCGGGATCGCTAACGGGAGCGGAAAAGGCGGACGGTCTGGCGCTCCCCGCAACGAGTTTGCCTCTCGGCGCGTTCTTCCCGAAGCAATGAGAGAGAAGCCTTCCCCATACGTCGGAAAGGATATTGCGCGGTCTGGCGGATCTCAAGGGAATTCGGCCCGGCGCGGAGATCGCCCGTCGGAGACGGCCTCCCACGTTCCAGACTGGGCGTCGGAGCCGGCCTCCGGCTCTTCAGTTCAGCGTGGGAGGCGGCCTCCGGCCGGCGAAGCGCCGCGAGAGAACCGGCGGACGCAGAGGGACTCGTCGTTGAAGAGGGTCATGTTGGTGGTGAAGCTGAAGCCGGTTTTCTTGCCGAGGGTGCGCCCCAGGCGGCGGCCTGATCTTGACGGGCCGGAACTTGGCGAAGGGAGCGGAAGTGCGATGCGCCCGAGACGCCCGTCCCGCCCGGGTTCGGGACGGGCGCTCGCCAACGTGCCCAGCCCCAAGTTCTCTTCGGGCTCTTGCATCGTTGACAAGGGGGGCCGCGCCCGATATGCTGAATCCGCGTCCGAGGCAAAGGGGCGCCGGGGCGGCGCCGGGGCGCCACCTGCAATATGACGGAAATCTCCCGTGGCACAGCCAGGAACACTTTCAACCGATCTACGAATCCCGCGTCGGGCAGACAACCTTCCGGAGATCCGGGATTCGTCATCCCCCGGCGAGGGTTCCGGCCGCCCGTCGTTTCGCGTTGAAGGCAACGCCTGACAAGACGCAGCATGGCAGAAGGAGCCGCTCATGTGCGCAGCGCCGTTGGCAATCTCTACGGCCGCCTTCAGCATTTTGAACCCGGGGTGGCAGGAACTGTGCATCGTGCTCGGCCTCATTCTGATCCTGTTCGGCCCGAAACGCTTCCCCGCGGTGATCCGGTCCATCATCCAATCCATCCAAGCCATCAGGAAAGAGGCGGATGACATCCGCAGGGGAGTCGAGTCCGCCGGCGAGGAAAGAAGACCCCGGACTCCGCCGACGATCGACGTGAGACCGCGGCGAGATTCCCATGAGAAGAACGCGCGGGACGGCGCCGACGGCGGAGCGAAGGCCCCGCCTCCCCGCGATGGCTGACGAGGATTGCGTCGAAGAAGGGGCAGGCCCCGAGCGTGCTTTTCCGGAAGCATTGCGGCCACGGACCGAGAAGAGGCGATCTTCGCTGGCGGGGGGTCAGAGATCTTCCGCTTGCCGGTCAGCTTCCTTCGCAGGGGCGATGTCTGTGAGAGGGCGTGTGAGAACGGCGGTTGGTCGGGCAGTGCGGCGCTGGCGCCGGCGGGATTCATGTCACTCGCTGCTGCTCGAAGATCGCCCCAAAAGGCTTGCAGGGATTGTCTGCTTGTCGTAATTCTTGGGGGAAACGCGCGGGGAAGGGGCAAGCGGGCGTTCCTCGGGGCAGTGGCCTTCGCCCTTCTTCCCCTCTCGCATCTCGCAACGTCCTTGCGGGAACAGGACGTTGCGACAACCTGGAGGATGTCATGAAGAAAAAAAGGGCCGATCGTGGCGCCCCGGTGAGGCATTGGGCGTGCCTGCTGGTCGTCGCATCTGTTTTTCTCTCACCCCCATCGAGGCATGGTGCGCAAGGAGAGGAAGTCGGGGAGACGCGAACGCCGCCGGGGCCGGCCGTTGCGGCGGGCAAAGGATTCCCCGAGATCCTCACCGAACCGCAGCGGATCTTCCTGGCGTGGTCGGAAAAGGAATTCGCACCCGAGGTGGACCGGAGCCGGTTTGCGGGCTTCCCGGAGACGGAGAGGAAGAAACTCGAGACCAAATGGCTTCTGGACTTGGAGAAGCCAAGGGCAGACGCCCGCTTGGAGGCCATCAACTGTCTCGGCGCGATCGAGAGC